>NZ_JBFTMK010000015.1:0-30646 GCF_056396965.1 Pseudomonas sp. 05N434 | reverse complement strand
ATCCTGTTCACCCACCGCGGTCTCAGCGGCCCGGCGATTTTGCAGATTTCTTCGTTCTGGGAATCCGGCGACACGGTAGAGATCAACCTGATGCCGGATCACGACGTACCGAGCTGGCTGCAACAGCAGCAAGTCGAACGCCCCAACAGTGAGCTGAAAACCCTGCTCGGTGAAATCTTCACCAAGAAGATGGCCAACCTGCTGGCAGACAACTGGTTCGTCTCCAAACCGATGAAGCAGTACACCCACGCGGAAATTGCAGACATCGCTGAAAAACTGGCGAGCTGGAAAGTCGTGCCGGCCGGCACCGAGGGCTACCGCACGGCCGAAGTGACCCTGGGTGGCGTCGACACGCGCGAAGTGTCATCCAAGACCATGGAGTCGCTGAAAAGCCCCGGCCTGTATTTCGTCGGTGAAGTGCTCGACGTCACCGGGCATCTGGGTGGTTTCAACTTCCAATGGGCCTGGGCCTCCGGTTACGCGGCGGCGCAATACGTCTGACCGATCGCGAAGACGTCCTGACAGGCAACACAGAACGAGGAAGGAACAGATTTTGCTGTCTGATGTGATCGGCRCCATTGCGTCGGCGTCATTAGTGGCTCAATTTAGCGTCATTGCMTCGGAAGGCCTTCGCACTTCATGTCATCGACCACATTTCGGCAGTCTCTGCGTCGCCTCTGGGCGCTGGATAAATTCAGTTACAGCGTTCGGGTATTCATCGCCCTGACCGGCACCATGGCGCTGTGTTGGTCTCAGGATCAAATGGGGCTGCTGATCCCGTTGTTCCTGGGGATCATCGCCAGCGCCCTGGCCGAAACCGACGACAGTTGGCAGGGCCGCCTCAACGCACTGGCCGTGACGCTGGTGTGTTTTATGGTCGCCGCCCTGTCCGTCGAACTGCTCTTCCCCTACCCCATCCTCTTTATCATCGCCTTTGCCCTGGCCAGCTTCTGCCTGACCATGCTCGGCGCGCTGGGCGAGCGTTATGGCGCGATTGCGTCAGCGACGCTGATTCTGTCGGTCTACACCATGATCGGCGTGGACCAGCGCGGCGGCGCAGTCACTGATTTCTGGCACGAGCCGGTACTGCTGGTGGCGGGTGCGGCGTGGTATGGCTTGCTCTCGGTGTTGTGGCAGGTGCTGTTTTCCAACCAGCCGGTGCAACAGAGCCTGGCGCGGTTATTCCGTGAACTGGGTTATTACCTGAAACTGAAATCGTCGTTGTTCGAACCGATCCGGCAGTTGGACGTGGAAGCGCGCCGCCTGGAACTGGCCCAGCAGAACGGTCGGGTGGTGGCAGCCCTGAACGCCGCCAAGGAAATCATTCTGCACCGGGTCGGCGATGGCCGGCCGGGGGCGAAACTCAGCCGTTACCTGAAGCTGTACTTCCTCGCCCAGGACATCCACGAGCGCGCCAGCTCCTCGCACTACCCTTACAACGCGCTGGCCGAGGCGTTCTTCCACAGCGACGTGCTGTTCCGCTGTCAGCGCCTGCTGCGCCAACAAGGCAAGGTGTGCCGCGCGCTGGCCGAATCGATCCAGATGCGCCAGCCGTTCATCTATGACGCCAGCTTCGCCGAAGCCCTGAGCGACCTGCACGCCTCCCTCGAACACCTGCGCATCCAGAGCAATCCGGCCTGGCGTGGTCTGTTGCGCTCGTTGCGGGCATTGGCCGCCAACCTCGGCACCCTCGACCGTTTGCTCAGCGACGCCAGCAACCCCGATGCGCTTGCAGACGCCACCGACAGCAGCCTGCTCGACCGTTCGCCACGCAGTCTCAAGGATGTGTGGATTCGCTTGCGCACACAGCTGACGCCAACGTCCTTGCTGTTCCGCCACGCCCTGCGCCTGCCCCTGGCATTGAGCATCGGCTACGCGATGGTGCATTTGATCCACCCCTCGCAAGGTTACTGGATCATCCTCACCACGTTGTTTGTCTGTCAGCCGAACTACGGCGCCACCCGCCGCAAACTGGGCCAACGGATCATCGGCACCGCCATCGGCCTGACAGTGGCCTGGGCGCTGTTCGATCTGTTCCCCAACCCGTTGATCCAGTCGAGCTTCGCCATCGTCGCCGGGGTGGTGTTCTTTACCAACCGCACCACCCGCTACACCCTGGCGACAGCCGCCATTACGATCATGGTGCTGTTCTGCTTCAACCAGGTGGGCGACGGTTACGGGCTGCTTCTGCCGCGACTGTTCGATACCTTGCTCGGCAGCCTGATCGCCGGCCTGGCGGTATTCCTGTTCCTGCCGGACTGGCAGGGCCGACGCCTGAACAAAGTGCTGGCCAATACCCTGACCTGCAACAGCATTTACCTGCGCCAGATCATGCAGCAATACGCCGCCGGTAAAAGCGACGACCTGGCTTACCGCCTGGCCCGACGTAACGCGCACAACGCCGACGCGGCGTTGTCGACGACACTGGCCAACATGCTGATGGAGCCGGGGCACTTCCGTAAGGAAGCCGATGTCGGGTTCCGATTCCTGGTGCTGTCGCACACCCTGCTCAGCTATTTGTCGGGGCTTGGGGCACACCGTGAAACCCAACTGCCGTCGGATGTGCGCGAGCACCTGATCGACGGTGCGGGTGTGAGCGTGGCCGCCAGCCTCGACGACATTGCCCAGGGCCTGGCGAGCAAACAGCCGATTGCGATTCAGAGTGATGAGGAAGAAGCACTGGCCAATGCGCTTGAGCAGATGCCGGATGAAATCGATGAAGGCCAGCGGCTGGTACAGACACAACTGGCGTTGATCTGTCGGCAACTGGGGCCGTTGCGGACGTTGGCGGCGCATTTGATCAAGGACACTAACGAAGCCTGAAATGTGCAGCGACCGGGCTTGCCCGCGAAGGCTTCAGCTCGGACACTGCAGGCCTTTCAGATCACATCCCATGCTGCCTGAGCAACTTCTCATAACTCCCGTCAGCCTTCATCGCCGCAATCTCGCGATCGAAACCGGCGACGATCTGTTCATGCTCCGGGTTCTTCAGGCTCACCAGAATATGCAGACTGTTCTCGCTCAACGGCTTGGGCAGGAACTCCACGGCATTGCGCACTTTGGGTGATTCCCGCGCCAGGTAATACCGGGCGACGAACTCGTCTTCCAAAGTCAGCTTGACCCGATCGGCCGCGACCATGCGCACAGCCATGGCGAAGTTATGCACCGGGACCTTCTGCAACGACACATCCTCATCAAATTCCTGCGAATAGGCATAACCGCGTACCACCGCTATCGGGTAGGTGTGCAGTTGTTGCAGGTTGTTGTATTCGATTGGCGTGTCTTTGCGCTTGAGAAAGCGCACGCGGTTGAGCAGGTACTCGCCGGAAAATTGCCCCAGCTTCGTGCGCTCGTCGGTGTACCAGGTGTTGACCAGTACGTCGTAACGTCCCTCGCCCACCCCAAACAAGGCCCGGGCCCACGGCACTTGTTCGAAATCGCTGGCGTAACCGGCCCGGGCCAGCGCGGTGCTGACGATGTCCGTGGCCACACCGCCATTGACCAGCGTGGCGTCGGTAAAGGGTGGCCAGGCATCGGCGACCAGACGCAGCTTTTCCGCAGCCTCGGCCTGTGTCAGCAACAGCAATCCGATCAAAGCAAACGCTCGATGAAACCGCGGCATGCCAGAAATCCTTAGCGGGCGGGCTGCCCGACGTGTTTTTCAGCCAAAACTCCAAGATTCCTCTACCGGCGAACCCAGGTCCTAACATTAGCTCATTGAGGCCATTGCACAGCGCTTCATCGCAGATTACACAAAGAAGACAACTTCGCGAGAAATGAATGATGGCATTTTGGTCTTTATCACAGATTCCCCTGCGATAAAGACATCCCGTCTCAGGGCGCTTAGTATCGGAACAACGTTGTTCAAGGAATGTGAAGATGACAATCGATTGGGTCTGCAAACACCACAGCGATCTGGGTAAAGAGCAGCTGTATGCCATTTTGCAACTGCGCGCCGAAGTGTTTGTCGTCGAGCAGAAATGCGCTTATCAAGACATCGATGGCCAGGACCTGGAAGGTGACACTTGCCATTTGATGGGCTGGGACGGGGATCGGCTGGTGGCCTACCTGCGATTGCTCGACCCGCAATTGCAGGGCGGCGACCTGGTGATTGGCCGGGTGATCATTGCACCCCAGGCACGCGGTGCCGGGCTTGGGCATGAGTTGATGAGCCAGGCGTTGAAGCAGGCCGAGAAGCACTGGCCCGAGGTGCCGATCTACCTCTCGGCCCAGGCGCATTTGCAGGGGTACTACGGGCGGTACGGGTTTGTGGTGGTGGGTGAGGAATACCTCGAGGATCAGATTCCGCATATCGGGATGCGTCGTCCTTGAGGGCCCCATCGCGGGCAAGCCCGCTCCCACAGGAACAGTGCCCCCCCTGTAGGAGCGAGGCTTGCCCGCGAAGGCGTCATCTGCAACACCGCAAAAGCTCAGGGATACTCCAGCACCGCTTTAATCTGCCGCAGATTACGCTCGATCCACCCCCGATCAATCGCCCCCCACTCGCGAATCCGATAGCGCCCCGCGTGGTTACGTGCGCCCTCTTCCTGCTCGAATTCACAAACGATATCCAGATCCGCCAACGCCGCGATGGTGTCCTGAGCCGTGCGTCGGGGCATACCGGTCACTTCGGTCAATGCAGGGACGTTACTGGCCAGCCCGCTGTCGATCAGGTACGCCACGTACAATCGGCGGTAGAAGCTGCTCTTGGTCTTGCTCACGTCCATCCATGCGCTCCCGATTAATTAGCAGATTTGTTCAGTGCATATCCCGCCATGTCAGGTATACCCGCAAATCGAACTCCACCTGGTGATACCCCGGCAACATGTGCTCGCACAACTTGTAGAACGCCTTGTTGTGATCCGACTCTTTGAAGTGCGCCAGCTCATGCACCACGATCATCTTCAGAAACTGCGGCGCCGCGTCCTTGAACAGCGAGGCGATGCGAATTTCTTTCTTGGCCTTGAGCTTGCCACCCTGCACCCGTGATATCGCGGTGTGCAGACCGAGCGCGCGGTGGGTCAGGTCCAGGCGGTTGTCGAACAACACCTTGTCGATGGCCGGGGCGTTACGCAGGTATTCCTGCTTGAGGTCCAGGGCATAGGCGTACAGCRCCTTGTCGCTCTGCACCCCGTGTTTTTCCGGATAGCGCTGGCTCAGGTAATCGCCCAGCCGACCTTCGGCGATCAGTTGGCGCACCTGGTCCTGCAACGCGGCAGGATAAGCCTGGAGGTATTTCAACACAGTCATTGGAGCGGCAACACGCATCACGAAAAGGTCGCCAGTGTAGCGAATTCAACTCGTCAGCGCGCCCCAGTCGAACGGCTCGACAAAGTGACCGGTGTCCTCGGCCATCAACGGCCGCGCCACCAGGAAACCCTGCACATACTGGCAACCGTTGGCTTGCAGCCACTCATATTGCGCCACCGTTTCAACCCCTTCGGCGATCACCAGCAGCCCTAACCGGTTGCACAAATCGATGACACTGCGTGCCAGCGCCGCATCCCGTTCGGACCCTGGTAACCGGGCGATCAAATGCCGGTCGAGCTTGAGCGTGTCCAGTTCCAGGTCGCGCAAATGCGCCAGCGAACAAGCCCCGGAGCCGAAGTCATCCAGCGCCACCCGTACCCCCAGATTGCGCAGCAAACGCAGTTGTTTGCGGGTCTCGTCGGGGTTAGACATCAAGGCCTCTTCCGTGACCTCGACTTCCAGCTGCTGCGGCTTCAGGCCATGGCGCTCCAGCACCTGACGCAGCTCGGTGACCAGGTTGGGCAACCCGAATTGGGTGCTGCTCAAGCTGACGCCCAGCACCAGATCTTCGGCAAACAAGGTTTCCCAGGCTTTGCGCTGTTTGGCCCCGCGATGATAAATCCAGCTACCCAGGCGACTGATCAACCGCGCCTCTTCCAGCAACGGCAAAAACAGCCCCGGCGGTACATCGCCGACACTCGGATGCTGCCAGCGCAACAACGCTTCGAACCCGCGGATCTGCCCATCGGCAATCGCCACCTGGGGCTGATACACCAGGTTGAAATCGCGGTTCTCGATGGCCGTGCGCACGCTCTCTTCAAGCATCAGCCGCGAGCGTGCCCGGCCGTTCATTTCGTGATCGTAGAAGCGATATTGCTGACGCCCGGCGCGCTTGGCTTCGTACATGGCAATGTCGGAGGCGCGCATCAGCCCGTCCAGATTAGACCCGCAATCGGGATAAGTGGCGATGCCGATGCTGGCACCCAAGGCGATGTCCATGCCTTCGATCTGCTGACAGATCGACACCCGCTCGATGAGCTTCTCGGCAATCTTTGCCGCCTGCTCGGGGAGCTCAAGATCCAGCAACGCAGTGAACTCATCGCCCCCCATCCGCGCCAGAATATCGAAGGGCCGCAGGCACGCCTTCAACTGCTCGGACACCCAACGCAGCACCCGGTCGCCGGCATCGTGGCCGAGGGAATCATTGACCCGCTTGAAGCCGTCGAGGTCCAGGTACAACAGCACCCAAGTGCTGTCGGAACGTTCGCCGCGCAGCAGCAGGTTTTCAACGGTCTGGTAGAAACCCCGGCGATTGAGCAGCCCGGTCAGCGGGTCGGTCACCGCCTGGAACTCCAACTGCTGATGCAGATGGCGCACCACCGACATGTCCAGCACCGTCACCACCATCGCATGTTGTTCGGCGGGCAAAGGCGCGCAAGACAACGCCACCGGCACTTGCTGGCCGGGCGCGGTACGCAGCAGCGCATCGTGCAAGCGCAGGGTTTCACCGCGTTTGTAACCGGCAAACAACTCGGAATCGGCCCAGATCGGAATGTGCGGTTTTTGCAGGAAATCCAGAAACTCCTTGCCTTGCAGGTCGTTCACCGTGGCATTGAGCAAGCGAGACATCGCCGGGTTGGCGAAGCGAATCAGCCCGTCCTCACTCACCACCAGAATGCCTTCGGCGGCGTTATCCAGCACCGAGGCATTGAAGGCCCGGGCGACTTCCAGATCATGGCTCAACCGCTGCAAGGCACGGCGATTACGCTGGTGCTCGAGCAACGCCTGGACTTTAGGCTTGAGAATTTGCGGATCGAACGGCTTGAACAGGTAATCCACCGCGCCACTGGCGTAGCCCTTGATCACGGCGTCCTGGGACTGTTCGTTGGCGGTAAGAAAAATGATTGGCGTAAGACGGGTTCGCTGGCTGCCGCGCATCAAGCGCGCCACTTCAAAACCGTCCATGCCCGGCATCTGCACATCCAGCAGCACCAGGTCGACATCGTGTTCGAGTAACAGGCCAAGGGCTTCAAAACCGGAAGCCGCGGTCATGACCTGCCAATCCTGGCGCTGTAACAACGCGCGCATGCTGATCAGGTTTTCAGGGTAATCATCAACAATTAACAGGATTGAGTTGCCTTCAGCTGGCTTAGATTGTGCGCATTCCATGCTGCATCTCTTTTTCGGGGCCTCAGGCCGGCCTTTTGTT
Organism: Pseudomonas sp. 05N434; assembly: GCF_056396965.1. Lineage (NCBI taxonomy): Bacteria > Pseudomonadati > Pseudomonadota > Gammaproteobacteria > Pseudomonadales > Pseudomonadaceae > Pseudomonas > Pseudomonas sp. 05N434. The sequence goes on along the minus strand of NZ_JBFTMK010000015.1, from coordinate 23,187 downwards.
AAAACCGGTCACCTATTGCGACTTCACTCTAGACCCGGATCCCTTAAAGCAGAAGCCGCTCGTATCCCATCACTTCGGTAAAGTTTCATATAGCCGACTAACGGTCAGCCCTGCAGGCCTTATAAACCGGGAAGGATGGCATTTCGACAGGTTGTTGACGCCAATCATCTGCCAGAAGGGCATTAACAAAGAGGCCTTCTACGCTTATAAAGACCCACCCGAAGGCGCGAGCTAGAGCTTCTGGCACGCACGTGCAGTAAAAAAGTGGAAGCTTGAATTATGATCGATCTCGCAACCTGGAACCTCAGTGTTCCCGTCGGCAGCCCGCCGTACACTGTCGAAACCACCAAGCTGGTGGACGGCTTCAAGGATCAATACTTCCACTCCGACACCGGCACTTTATTTTTCTGGTCCCCGGTCACCGGCTCCAAAACCGAAAACGCGATCTACCCGCGCACCGAACTGCGYGAAACCTACAGCAATGGCACGCTGAAAAACTGGTACTACCCTGACGCGGACAACACCCTGCGTGCCACCCTCTCGGTCAGCCAGGTGCCCAGTTCGGGCAAGATCGTCATTGGTCAGATTCACGCCTATAAGAGCCAGAAGCCCTTGGTGAAGGTCGAGTATCAATACAAAACCTCCACCTCGACCGGCAACATCGTCGCCAAAGTCCGCATGCACCCCGACGACGACACCGCCCGGGTCATCACCATCGCCACCGGCGTGAAACTCAATCAGGAATTCTCCTACCTCATCCACCTCAGCCCGGGCGGTGCATTAGGCATCAGTGCAGCGGGGTACCAATGGGACACCGACATCAGCACGATGTGGCGTGATAAGCCGCTGTATTTCAAGGCCGGGGTTTATGTGCAGGACAACAGTGGCGAGGGAGCTTGCTCCCGTTGGGCTGCGCAGCAGACCCTCTTTTTGGGGGCCGCTTCGCGGCCCAGCGGGAGCAAGCTCCCTCGCCACAGGTTCTTTATGTCCAACTCCATCTCTTCACTGACCGGCATCAGCCCCCACTTAAACGCCAACGTTTAAAGACACGCAGCGTTACTTCATGAGGCCTACATCGGCTTGCGTCACTGCCTACGGGTACGCCAGAATCCGCCGGCTTGTGCGTCTGGGRGGCCATCGGTAACTTGATTCGTGTCACTGATTCGCAGTGATCGGGTTTAGTAGCCCGTGGTTTCGAGCTTGGTGCACAAGCATCTGTCAGTCAGGGATTTCGATTCCTGCGCTTGATGGTAACTGTGCGCAGGGCACCTTCGGGTGCGCCGGCTTGCTCGAAACCCCGGTCTACTAACCTGCGTACAGTTGCCTCCACTTTGATTAGTAGCCAGAGAGGGGCACTCCAATCAGGTTTCGAGCAAATGACTAAATCAACGCCGCATCCGCCGGTCACAGACCCGGCATCCCCCTACGAATCCCTCGATTCAAAAAAACTCCACGAAGCCGCCGAGCGCGCCCTCGACCACTACCTCAACCCGGCCGCCAAAATCATGGCCACCACCCACGAACCCGAGCCCATGTACCTCGCCAATCCGAAGTACAACACCGAAGCCCTGCTGGCCAACGCCAGCGAAACACTCGGCTCGGCCACCCTCATGCTCAATAATTTCGCCGCGCTGCTGGAAACCTCACATCGCAAGACCCTGCTGGGCATTGCCCAAGTGGTCATGCTCGGTGAACTGGCGGTGAATCAGGCGCTGGATCACGTCGAACCGAAGGAGTAATCGCGGCTCGGTTGGTGCAAGGCGAGCAAACTTTCTTCCAATAAAAAACCCGCCTCTCGGCGGGTTTCTTATCAACGCAGCTTAACGCTCGGGCTTAGTTAACCTCGATCCCTGTGTCGCCGATGGCCGTGGACTTAAATACGACGTAGATAAAATGTTGCGTATACGCTACATTTAGCTATAAATGTTACGGAAGCGGAACATGGATTATTTTCTGTTGATCAGCCGTCTTGGCAACCAAATACGCGAAAAACGTATAAATCGCGGTCTGACGCAAGCACAGCTTGCCGACCTCGCGGGGCTGACACGATACAAAGTCATCGCAGTAGAGAAAGGTACTCTGTCTGTCGGCATGATCGCCTATGCGCGCGTCCTTGGCGCTCTGGATTGTGAGCTTGCTGTCGTTCCAGCTGCTATGCCGACCCTTGAAGAGCTTGGGGATTTATTCGAATGAAAATGTCCTCTCTCAAAGTCAGCACGCCCGAGGGGCGTAGCGGCAGGCTTTTCAGCGATGCCGAAGACTTCACATTCCGTTATCACGAAGATGCATCGCGAGAAATGGCTATCAGCTTGTCGATGCCAGTAAGGCATGACGAGTTTCGTCGGCGCGAACTCCATCCTGTTTTTCAGATGAATCTGCCGGAAGGCTATGTATTGGAGCAACTGCGCAATCGATTGGCCAAGACTGTGAATGTCGATCCGATGCTTTTGCTGGCGCTTTCCGGCAGCACTTCGCCCATTGGCAGGGTGCAAGTGCGGTCTGAAACGGTTGACGCCTTGCTGGAGGAGCAACAATTTCCGGGGGAGAAACTCGAAGAGATTCTGACATGGGACGGCACGGAAGATATCTTCGCTGACATTCTTGATCGCTACATCCTGCGTGCCGGCATTTCCGGCGTTCAACCCAAAGTGTTGGTACCGGAACGCCTGGAAACCGGATTGCCACGGGTGACATCGAAAACCTCGGACCTGATTATCAAAAGTGGCCGAGACGAATTTCCCGGTCTGGCAATCAACGAGTTCCTTTGCATGTCCATTGCGAAGGAGGCCGGTATTCCCGTTCCGCCGTTTTACCTTTCCGATAATGCCAAGCTGTTTGTCATGCGTCGCTTTGATCGCGACGACCAGCTCAACCCAATTGGATTTGAAGACATGGCGGTGTTGATGGGGCTATCGGCTAACCAGAAGTACAGCAAAAGTTATGCGGCAATCGCCAAGGCTATTCGCGTGTTCTGCCCGACTAAACATTTACGCACCTCCCTTGATCAACTCTTCGATAGCGTTGCCCTGAGCTGTATTGTCGGGAATGGCGACGCTCATTTGAAAAACTTCGGATTGCTCTATTCCGATCCTACGCAACGCGATGCACGCCTGGCGCCGGCCTACGACATCGTTAACACCACGGCCTATATTCCGGAAGATGTTTTGGCTTTGGATCTGGCKGGCAACAAGTCAATGTTTGCCTCGCGGCAAGGACTGCTTGAGTTTGCGCACACCTGTGAGATCGAGCGACCTCAGGAGCGCATTCAGCAATTGCTTGCCTCGGTTGAAGCAGTACTTGAACGCTATCCTGAGTATCGGGAACAGGCGCCTCATGTGGTCTCTTCAACCGGTACGCCGTAGGTTTCTTTGATGTCGCCGCCGTACTGGTTGATGATCGCCAGCCACTCTTGCGGAACCGAAGACGAACCGTGCATCACCAGGTGGGTGTTCGGGATGCGTTTGTGGATTTCCTTGATGCGGTCGATGGCCAGCACGTCGCCGGTAGGTGGCTTGGTGAACTTGTAGGCGCCGTGGCTGGTGCCGATGGCGATGGCCAGGGCGTCGACCTGGGTCTTCTTGACGAAGTCCGCGGCTTCTTCCGGGTCGGTCAGCATTTGGCTGTGATCCAGAACGCCTTCGGCGCCGATGCCATCTTCTTCACCGGCCATGCCGGTTTCCAGCGAACCCAGGCAGCCCAGCTCGCCTTCCACCGATACGCCGCAGGCGTGAGCCATGGCCACGGTTTGTTGGGTAACGCGAACGTTGTAGTCGTAGTCGGTCGGGGTCTTGCCGTCTTCGCCCAGGGAACCGTCCATCATCACCGAGCTGAAGCCCAGTTGAATGGAACGCTGGCAGACGTCAGGGCTGGTGCCGTGGTCCTGGTGCATGCACACCGGGATGTGCGGGAACTCTTCGATGGCCGCCAGGATCAGGTGACGCAGGAACGGGGCGCCAGCGTATTTGCGAGCACCGGCCGAAGCCTGGACGATCACCGGGGAGTCAGTCTTGTCAGCGGCTTCCATAATGGCGCGCATCTGCTCAAGGTTGTTGACGTTGAAGGCTGGAACGCCGTAGCCGAACTCGGCTGCGTGGTCCAGCATCTGGCGCATGCTGATAAGTGCCATTGTGTGTGTCTCTCCCGGTTGAGGGTCGTTAATCGTGCCAGCCTGCCGTAGCGGCGGCGGCTATTCAAGTTATTGCAGATCGGGGGTTGGCCCGGGCTGCGAATTCGGTACAACAAAAACCTGTGCGTAACGAAGAACCTGTGGCGAGCGAGCTTGCTCGCGTTCGGCTGCGAAGCAGTCGTAAACCCGTCGACTCGGTCCTTCTGAAACACCAAATCGACTGGCTTTGGGACCGCTTCGCGCTCCAGCGGGAGCAAGCTCCCTCGCCACAACAATAGTCCTGCGATCGGCGTTGTTACTGCGCTTTACAACCGCGACCAATCAAATCATTGGTGGCGACCCAGTACACCAGGCCTTCCTCACCCTTTATGTGAAACGCCAGCATGTCGTTGCTATACAGCGAACCTTCAGCGCCCGGCTCAAGCTTCAGGCGGTAGACCTGATCGGCGCCGCCCAGGCGAACATCGACTTCCTTGCGGCTCACATCAGTGTAGCGCCAGAGCACTTTGGCCTGGCTGTCGCAGGTCCAGGTGGTCCAGCTGTCCGCTGGCTTGGCAGTGTTGAACAGGTTCAAATTGGCGCAACCTGCCAGCAATGCCAGTGCCGCAACGGCAATAAAGCGTTTCATCCGTGTTCCTCGACCGACGGCGCATGCCGCCAGCCCTGAGTAAAGAGTCAGACCCGTCAAGGGCAGCCATGTTCCTTGGTCGGGGTCTGCGTCTCGTATTTGTCCAGGCCATCGGGCCCGGACCGCTTGTTGATCACCGGGTTGGTTTCCGCTTGCCAGTCAGCCTGGTAGCAGCCTTTATCCGACGCGGATGGCGCGGGTTCCGGCGTGGCTTTCGGGTTACTCCCGCAAGCCGCCAGCATACCCGCGGCGATCAACAGCATTAATGTCCTGACCATCTGAACACTCCTTTGCCTGGTCAAATGAGCGGCCTCAGGCCTTGGCCCGGCTTTCCAGGACTTCAACGGCCGGCAGCACTTTGCCTTCGACGAATTCGAGGAACGCGCCGCCGCCGGTAGAAATGTAGGAGATTTGCTCGGCTACGCCATATTTATCGATGGCCGCCAGAGTGTCGCCACCGCCGGCAATGGAGAACGCCGAGCTTTCCGCGATGGCCTGGGCCAGCACTTTGGTGCCGTTACCGAACTGGTCGAATTCGAACACGCCCACCGGGCCGTTCCACAGGATGGTCTTGGACGACTTCAGCAGCTCGGCGAAATTCGCCGCGGTCTGTGGGCCGATGTCCAGGATCATGTCGTCTGCAGCCACGTCGGCGATCAGCTTGACAGTCGCGGTCGCGCTTTCAGCGAATTCCTTGGCGACCACCACGTCCACTGGCAATGGCACGCTGACTTTCGCCGCGATTTCACGGGCAGTGTCCAGCAGGTCCGGCTCGTACAGCGATTTGCCAACCGGGTGACCGGCAGCGGCCAGGAAGGTGTTGGCGATGCCGCCACCAACGATCAGCTGGTTGCAGATCTGGCTCAGGCTGTTGAGCACGTCGAGTTTGGTCGACACTTTGGAGCCGGCAACAATGGCGGCCATTGGCTGGGCCGGGGAGCCCAGGGCCTTGCCCAGTGCGTCCAGTTCGGCGGCGAGCAACGGGCCAGCAGCGGCGACTTTGGCGAATTTGGCCACGCCATGGGTCGAGCCCTCGGCGCGGTGAGCGGTGCCGAAAGCGTCCATCACGAACACGTCGCACAGGGCGGCGTATTGCTTGGCCAGTTCGTCGGCGTTCTTTTTCTCGCCCTTGTTGAAGCGCACGTTTTCGAACAACACGATGTCGCCGGCTTTCACGTCGACGCCGCCCAGGTAATCGGACACCAGCGGCACTTCACGGCCCAGGGCCTTGCTCAGGTAGTCAGCCACTGGCTTGAGGCTGTTCTCGGCCGAGAACTCGCCTTCGGTCGGACGGCCAAGGTGCGAGCAGACCATCACTGCCGCGCCTTTTTCCAGGGCCAGCTTGATGGTCGGCAGCGAAGCCAGGATACGCGCATCGCTGGTGACAACACCGTCCTTGACTGGGACGTTGAGGTCTTCGCGGATCAGTACGCGCTTACCTTGCAGATCGAGGTCGGTCATCTTCAACACGGTCATGGGTCGCAATTCCTGGGTTACTGTTTTTGAAAGACAGATTGTGGAGTAGTAGCGGCTTGCAAATAGTGCTCTGCAACGTCCAGCATTCGATTGGCAAAACCCCATTCGTTGTCGAACCAGGCCAGGATGTTCACCAGCCGTGGGCCGGAAACGCGGGTCTGACTGGCATCGACGATGGCCGAATGGGGGTCATGATTGAAATCACAACTGGCGTGAGGCAACTCGGTGTAGGCCAGAAGGCCTTTGAGCGGGCCATGGGTGGCGGCCTCGCGCAGAATCCGGTTGACCTCGGTGGCGTCGGTATCGCTTACGGTCTGCATCGTAATATCGAGGCAGGACACGTTAACCGTCGGCACCCGCACGGCTTTGGCCTGAATTCGCCCGGCAAGTTCCGGCAGCAAGCGTTCAATGCCTCGCGCCAGACCAGTGGACACCGGAATCACCGACTGGAACGCCGAACGGGTGCGGCGCAGGTCTTCGTGGTGATAGGCGTCGATCACCGGCTGATCGTTCATCGCCGAGTGGATGGTGGTGATCGACACGTATTCCAGACCAATGGCCTGATCCAGCAGGCGCAACAGCGGCACGCCGCAGTTGGTGGTGCAAGACGCGTTGGACACCAGCAGTTCTTCGCCGGTCAGGCAATCCTGGTTCACGCCGTAGACGATGGTGGCGTCGACATCCGCCTCGCTGGCCATCGGCTGGGAAAACAGCACCCGTGGCGCACCGGCGTCGAGAAAACGCTGGCCATCCTGACGGGTGTGATAAGCGCCGGAGCACTCCAGCACCAGATCGACGCCCAACGACGCCCAATCGATGCCTTCGGGGGTGGCACTGCGCAGGACCTTCACGCAGTCGCCCTTAATATGCAGACAATCGCCCTCAACCCTCACTTCACCGGGAAACCGCCCGTGAGTGGAGTCGAAGCGTGTCAGGTATTCGATGCTGGCCATATCGGCCAGATCGTTGATCGCGACAATTTCAAACCCAGCCTTCGAGCCTCGCTCAAACAACGCACGCAAGACACAACGACCAATCCGGCCGTAGCCGTTGAGTGCAACTTTGTAAGGACGCGGTTGAGGCATGGGGTTCTCGATAGTCGCGGCAGACGAATTCTTGCTAACAACACAAATCCCTGTAGGAGCTGTCGAGTGAAACGAGGCTGCGATCTTTTAAGATCAAAAGATCGCAGCCTGCGGCAGCTCCTACACAGGGAACGCGGTGGCCATAAAACCACCGCGGCGTGCCTTAGTCTTCCAGCAGCTCTTCAGCCTGACCCAGGATGTTTTCCAGGGTGAAGCCGAACTCTTCGAACAAGGCCGGCGCAGGCGCCGACTCGCCGTAGGTGGTCATGCCGATCACGCGACCTTCCAGGCCCACGTACTTGTACCAGTAGTCCGCGTGGGCGGCTTCGATGGCGATACGCGCGCTGACCTGCAATGGCAGAACCGATTGCTTGTAGCCGGCGTCCTGGGCTTCGAAGACGCTGGTGCATGGCATCGACACCACACGAACCTTGCGGCCTTGCTCGGTCAGTTTGTCGAAGGCTTGAACGGCCAGGCCGACTTCCGAACCGGTGGCGATCAGGATCAGCTCAGGCTCGCCTGCGCAGTCCTTCAACACGTAACCGCCACGGGCGATCTCTTCGATCTGGATCGCATTGCGGGTTTGGTGCTGCAGGTTCTGACGGGAGAAGATCAGCGCCGAAGGACCGTCGTCACGCTCCAGGGCGAACTTCCAGGCCACCGCCGATTCAACGGCATCGGCCGGACGCCAGGTGTCGAGGTTCGGTGTGCAGCGCAGGCTGGCCAGTTGCTCGATCGGCTGGTGAGTCGGGCCGTCTTCGCCCAGACCGATGGAGTCGTGGGTGAACACGTAGACGATGCGTTTCTTCATCAGCGCCGACATGCGCACTGCGTTGCGGGCGTATTCCATGAACATCAGGAAGGTCGCGCCGTAAGGCACCAGGCCGCCGTGCAGGGCCACGCCGTTCATGATCGCGCTCATGCCGAACTCGCGAACGCCGTAGTACATGTAGTTGCCGCTGGCGTCTTCGGCGGTGACGCCTTTGCAACCTTTCCACAGGGTCAGGTTGGAGCCGGCCAGGTCAGCCGAACCACCGAGCAGTTCAGGCAGCAGCGGGCCGAAGGCGTTCAGGGCGTTCTGGCTGGCTTTACGGCTGGCGATGGATTCGCCTTTGGCCGCGACTTCAGCGATGTAGGCCTGGGCCTTCTCGGCGAAATCGGTCGGCAGATCACCGCTCAGGCGACGAACCAGTTCGTTGGCCAGCTCAGGGAAGGCGGCGGAGTACGCAGCGAAACGCTGATCCCACTCGGCTTCGGCAGCGCGACCGGCTTCCTTGGCGTCCCACTCGGCATAGATATCAGCCGGGATTTCGAACGGGCCGTAGTTCCACTTCAGCGCTTCACGGGTCAGGGCGATTTCCGCGTCACCCAACGGGGCGCCGTGGCAATCTTCCTTGCCTTGCTTGTTCGGCGAACCGAAGCCGATGGTGGTCTTGCAGCAGATCAGCGTCGGTTGTGCGCTTTTGCGCGCGGTTTCGATCGCGATCTTGATTTCTTCCGGATCGTGACCGTCGACATTGCGGATCACTTGCCAGTTGTAGGATTCGAAACGCTTCGGCGTGTCGTCGGTGAACCAGCCTTCGACTTCACCGTCGATGGAGATGCCATTGTCATCGTAGAAGGCGATCAGTTTGCCCAGGCCCAGCGTACCGGCCAGGGAACTGACTTCGTGGGAAATGCCTTCCATCATGCAGCCATCACCCAGGAATACGTAGGTGTGGTGATCGACGACGTTATGGCCAGGACGATTGAACTGCGCAGCCAGGACTTTTTCCGCCAGGGCGAAACCGACTGCGTTGGCCAGGCCTTGGCCCAGTGGACCGGTGGTGGTTTCAACGCCCGGGGTGTAGCCATATTCCGGGTGACCCGGGGTACGGCTGTGCAGCTGGCGGAAGTTTTTCAGGTCATCGATCGACAGGTCGTAGCCGGTCAGGTGCAGCAGCGAGTAGATCAACATCGAGCCGTGACCGTTGGACAGCACGAAGCGGTCACGGTCGGCGAACGATGGATTGCTCGGGTTGTGCTTCAGGTAGTCACGCCAAAGTACTTCGGCGATATCCGCCATACCCATAGGGGCACCGGGATGGCCGCTGTTGGCTTTTTGCACGGCATCCATGCTGAGGGCACGAATGGCGTTGGCGCGCTCACGACGGCTGGGCATCGCTGATCTCCTGCGGATATTGAATCGAGAGTGAATAAAACGAAACGGAAAAAAGGCGAGCATTTTCCCTCACCGACCCGCCTCGGGGCAATGACAGATAGTCATCCGAAGGCGTTTTTCCAATGGATAACGGCGTATTCGACTGATGAAACCTTTCCGCTGTTGGTTTGTGGACTGAAACTAACGTTAAGAAGTGCCATCTATCGACCAATATCAAAACTTTTTGATATTGCTCTTGCGGTGTTTTCTTACCGTCACTAGACTGCTGGCCTTATGAATCTGCGCGTGCCTTCCATTCAACATGACGATTGCGATGAGCTGGCGGCCCTGTGCAAGGCCGGCGGCGATCCTCTGCGGCTGAATGTATTGCGCGCGCTGGCCAACGATTCGTTCGGCGTACTGGAACTGGCGCAGATCTTCGGCATCGGTCAGTCCGGCATGAGTCATCACCTCAAGGTATTGGCCCAGGCCGAACTGGTGGCGACCCGCCGTGAAGGCAATGCGATTTTCTACCGTCGTGCCCTGCCCCACACCGATCTGCTGGGCGGCAAGCTGCATGCCGCGCTGCTCGAAGAAGTGGATAACCTGACCCTGCCGACTGACGTCCAGGCGCGGATCGGTCAGGTCCACGGGCAACGTGAGGCGGCCAGCCAGGACTTTTTCTCGCGGGTCGCGGAGAAGTTTCGCGCCCAGCAAGACTTGATCGCCGGCCTGCCGCAATACCGCGAAAGCGTGGTGGCCCTGCTCGACAAGCTGAGTTTCGGCCCCGGCGCCACGGCCATCGAAGTAGGCCCCGGCGATGGTGCCTTTCTGCCGGAGCTGGCGCGTCGCTTCACTCAGGTCACGGCGCTGGACAACAGCCCGGCGATGCTCGAACTGGCCCGCCAGGTCTGCGAACGTGAAACGCTGGCTAACGTCAGCCTGCAATTGGCCGATGCATTGAACGGTGTAAACCTTCAGGCCGACTGCGTTGTATTGAACATGGTGCTGCACCATTTTGCCGCGCCGGCCGAAGCGCTCAAGCACATGGCCGGTTTGCTGCAACCAGGCGGTAGCCTGTTAGTGACAGAGTTATGTAGCCACAACCAGAGTTGGGCCAGGGAGGCCTGCGGTGATCTCTGGTTGGGGTTTGAACAGGACGATCTGGCCCGTTGGGCCACCGCTGCGGGACTCGTTCCCGGGGAAAGCCTCTATGTAGGCTTACGTAATGGTTTCCAGATACAGGTCCGCCATTTTCAGCGACCGGCTGGCGACACTCACCATCGGTAAATTCAGGAAAAAATCGAGATGAGCGAATACTCCCTCTTCACCTCCGAGTCCGTGTCTGAAGGGCATCCGGACAAAATCGCCGACCAGATTTCCGATGCGGTGCTGGACGCCATCATTGCTRAAGACAAGTTCGCCCGCGTGGCGTGCGAGACTCTGGTGAAAACCGGCGTGGCAATCATCGCAGGTGAAGTCACCACGTCGGCCTGGGTCGATCTGGAAGACATCGTCCGTAACGTGATTCTCGACATCGGCTACAACAGCTCCAATGTCGGCTTCGACGGCGCGACCTGCGGCGTGATGAACATCATCGGCAAGCAGTCCCCCGACATCAACCAGGGTGTTGACCGTGCCAAGCCTGAAGACCAGGGCGCCGGCGACCAGGGCCTGATGTTCGGCTATGCCAGCAACGAAACCGACGTGCTGATGCCAGCACCGATCACCTTCTCGCACCAACTGGTTCAGCGCCAGGCCGAAGCCCGCAAGTCCGGCCTGCTGCCTTGGTTGCGTCCAGACGCCAAGTCGCAAGTGACCTGCCGCTACGAAAACGGCAAGGTTGTCGGTATCGACGCCGTTGTACTGTCGACCCAGCACAACCCGGAAGTGTCCTACAAAGACCTGCGCGAAGGCGTGATGGAACTGATCGTCAAGCACGTGCTGCCTGCCGAACTGCTGTCCAAGGACACCCAGTTCCACATCAACCCGACTGGCCAGTTCATCATCGGCGGCCCGGTGGGCGACTGCGGCCTGACCGGTCGCAAGATCATCGTTGACAGCTACGGCGGCATGGCCCGTCACGGCGGCGGCGCGTTCTCCGGTAAAGATCCATCGAAGGTTGACCGTTCGGCGGCCTACGCCGGTCGTTATGTGGCCAAGAACATCGTGGCTGCCGGCCTGGCCGAKCGTTGYGAGATYCAGGTTTCCTACGCMATCGGCGTCGCTCAACCGACTTCGATTTCGTTGAACACCTTCGGCACCGGCAAGATCAGCGACGACAAGATCGTCAAACTGGTCCGCGAAGTGTTCGACCTGCGTCCATACGCGATCACCACCATGCTCGACCTGCTGCACCCGATGTACCAGGACACCGCTGCGTACGGCCACTTCGGTCGCACCCCGGAAACCAAAACCGTGGGCGACGATACGTTCACCACGTTCACCTGGGAAAAAACCGACCGCGCCGACGCCCTGCGTTCTGCTRCCGGCCTGTAAGACTTTCCCGGCTGTACAAAAAGCCCCGCACGGTTCGCCGTGCGGGGCTTTTTCATGAAGAAGATCCCACCTCGAAACACGCAGAATTACACCTCTGCACTCCACACTCGAAACCTGACTAGCCTTGAAAGCATCCCAACGAGCAAGGACGCTCTCGATGCTGCCCAACCTGCGCCTGTTTTTCGGTTTCCTGCTGACCCTCACCTGCCTGACCGCCAATGCCGCCGACTRCCCCGATTGGCCGCCGGCCCGCGCTCTGGACGAAATCAACGCACTGCAAAAGCGAATCGACCTCTGGGACGACAGCTATCATCGCGAAGGACGCTCTTTGGTCGCCGATGAACTCTATGATCAATCCCGCATACGACTAAGCGAATGGCGCGAGTGTTTTGACTCCGGCCCTTCAGCCGAACCGTTGCGCACTGCCGGTGGCACGATTGCTCACCCCATCGCCCACACCGGCCTGGAAAAACTGCGCGATGGGCGCGCCGTCGAAGCCTGGCTGAAAAATCGGGATGAGGTCTGGATTCAACCCAAGGTCGACGGTGTGGCTGTGACGTTGATCTATCGCAACGGCTGGCTGCACCAGGCGATCAGTCGTGGTGACGGGATAACCGGCCACGACTGGACTGCCTCAGCGCGCCAGATCGCCGCCATCCCTCAAAAACTTCCACAACCGCTCGACCTGCTGTTGCAAGGCGAACTCTATTGGCGCCTGACCGAACACGTGCAAGCCGAGGCCGGCAGCCTCAATGCCCGCGCCACGGTGGCCGGGTTAATGGCACGCAAGACGCTGAACCCCGAGCAAGCCGCCGGTATCGGCGTGTTCGTCTGGGACTGGCCACAAGGCCCGAAAAGCCTGCCCGCCCGCGTGGCGGCTCTGGATGAGCTGGGATTCCCGAGCACCGCGCCCTACAGCCAGCCGATCGAGGCCTTCGCCGATGCCGAACGCTGGCGCGATTACTGGTATCGCTCGCCCCTGCCCTTTGCCAGCGACGGCGTCGTTTTACGACAGAACCAGCGCCCACCCGCCGAGCGCTGGCAGGCGAAAACGCCTTTCTGGAGTGTCGCCTGGAAGTACCCCTTCGCCCAGGCGTTGGCCGAGGTGCGCAAGGTCCACTTCAAGATTGGACGGACCGGCCGGATCACACTGGTGCTGGATCTGGCACCGGTGATGCTCGATGACCGGCAGATCAAGCGTGTCAGCGTCAGCTCCCTGCAGCGCTGGGAAGCGCTGGACATTCGTCCCGGCGATCAGGTCGCCATCAGCCTGGCCGGGCTGACCATCCCCAGGCTCGACGGTGTGGTATTGCGCAGCACCGAACGTCCTGAATTGAACGCACCGCTGGCAGCAGATTTTCATCCGTTGAGTTGCTGGCAGCCGACACCCGGATGCGAAAGCCAGTTTCTCGCACGGCTGGCCTGGCTCAGCGGCAAACAGGGGCTGGCCTTGCCGCATGTCGGGCCGGGCACCTGGGAGAAACTGCTCAAGGCCGAACGTCTCGACAACCTGCTCGATTGGTTGACCCTCGATGAGCAAGAGCTTGCTAACATTGACGGCTTCGGCGAACGCAGCAGTGCTCGTCTTTTGAACAGTTTCAACAGCGCCCGGCAACGACCGCTCGCTCGCTGGCTCAAAGCCCTGGGCTTGCCGCCGACCGGCCAGGCACWTCTCGCCGATTCATGGCAGGTGCTGGCGCAACGAAACACCGAACAATGGCAGGCCGAAACCGGCATCGGCCCGGGACGCGCGGCGCAACTGAGCGCATTTTTCCGCGACCCGCAGGTCCTGGCCTTGAGCGAGACATTACGTGTTGCCGGGATTGACGGTTTTTAGCAGCCGGCGACGCCCGTCAGCCTGGGAACCCATAGGTACCGATGCGCTCAAACAGCCCATCGCTACATCGATTTTTTCACCTGGAGCCTTTATGAAACTTCTTTCACCGCTCGCCTTGTTGACCCTGTGCAGCGTGATGGCCGCTCCATTAATGGCCGACGAAGACGCCCCGGGCCTGACCGGCTGCGCCGCAAAAAAACAAGGCATCATCAACCAGATTGAACTGGCCAAGTCTCACGGCAACGCCGATCAACAGGCTGGCCTGGAAACCGCCCTGAGCGAGGTCACCGCCCATTGCACCGACGCTTCCTTGAAGAAGGAACGGGAAAACAAGGTGCTCGACGCCAAGCACGAAGTCAGCCGGCGTCAGGCCGACCTCGACAAGGCGATGAAAAAAGGCGACGCCGAGAAGATCAACAAGCGCAAAGACAAACTGGCTCAATCGCGCAAGGATTTACAGGACGCGCTCGACGAGCTGGATAAGTAATCCGGTTTGAACACGCCGCCTCAATGATCCCGAAATTCTTTATGGCAGGCACTACAGGCGTCTTCGACTTTCTGTACTGCCGGCCCCAGATTGCTGGCCTTGTAGGGTTGAACCTGGCTGGCGATCACCAGTTCACCGGTGGCGCCTTCAAGGGTGCGAGCCATTTCCTGGAAGCGTGCCTGCTTCTGCCAGACATCGTCCTTGGCGCTGGTGTGATCTTCTTCGCGCACCTGCGGGAAATGTTTCCACGGCTCATGGGACAACGCATCGAGCTTCACGGCACCGTCGGCGAATTTCGGGCCATCGAACGGAATACGCCCACGCAACATGCCACCCAGGTCTTCGCCGGTCTTGAGCATTTGCTTGAAGATCGCCTTGCGCTGGCCCAGAGGCGAGTTCGGGTCGACACCGCCGCAGGCGGACAAGGTCAGGCAGGCCAGCAATACAACAGAGAGTCTTTTAAGAGTCATGGTGGCTTCAGATCACTGGAAACGGCAGCCAGTATCCTCGCGTCACCGGCAAAGACCAATAGCCCTATTATCAATACGGGTTGTTTGAGCGCATGGAGCACTCAGGCAACCGGCAAAGGAATTACTCCATGAACAGCCGTTTCAAGGCGTGGCGTCACAACCTGGCCTGGACCCTTCCGATGGTGGCCATACTTGCTGGCTGCACCGGTGGCGACAGTAGCAAACCGAAAACCCACGCACTGGCGACCTACTCCAGCGCTACCTGGGAAGCCCTTCCAGCGGTGTCCGACAATGACCTCGTCGCCGGTTTTGGCTCGTGGCGCAGCGCCTGCACCCGACTCAAGGCCGACCCGGTCTGGGGTGGCACCTGCGCCGCTTCCGCCAATGTTCAGCCAACCGCCAGCGAAATCCGCGGCTTCCTCAAGCAAAACCTCAATGTTTACGGCTTGCGCGCCGCCAATGACAACCCCAACGGCCTGATCACCGGTTACTACGAACCGGTGTATCCCGGCAGCCTGACCCAGACCGAGCAAGCGAACATCCCGGTGTACGGCGTGCCCGAGGACATGATCATCGTCTCGCTGGACAGCATTTACCCGGAACTCAAAGGCAAACGCCTGCGCGGACGACTCGAAGGTCGCGTGCTCAAGCCTTATGACGATGCGGCAACCATTGAAACCAATGGCGTGAAGGCGCCAGTGATTGCCTGGCTGACCGACCCGATGAACCTGCAGTTCCTGCAAATCCAGGGTTCGGGGCGCATCCAGCTCGATGATGGCCGTCAATTGCGCATTGGTTATGCCGACCAGAACGGCCACCCCTATCGACCTATCGGCCGCTGGCTGGTGGATCAGGGCGAGCTGAAGAAAGAAGAGGTAACCATGAGCGCCATCGATAACTGGGCCAAGGCCAATCCGACGCGCATTCCCGAACTGCTCGGCAGCAACCCCAGCTACGTGTTCTTCAATCGCAACCCGGACAGCAACGAAGGGCCGCGCGGTTCGCTGAATGTGCCATTGACCGCAGGTTATAGCGCGGCAGTGGATCGCAAGGTGATTCCGCTCGGTAGCCTGTTGTGGTTATCGACGACGCGACCGGACGGCAGCGCACTGGTGCGTCCGGTGGCCGCTCAAGATACCGGCGG
Organism: Pseudomonas sp. 05N434; assembly: GCF_056396965.1. NCBI lineage: Bacteria > Pseudomonadati > Pseudomonadota > Gammaproteobacteria > Pseudomonadales > Pseudomonadaceae > Pseudomonas > Pseudomonas sp. 05N434. Next base: position 7,295 of record NZ_JBFTMK010000015.1, on the reverse strand, counting down.
CGCGATTGCCGGCGAGGTCCGCGCAGACCTGTTCTGGGGCACGGGCGAGGCCGCCGGGCAATTGGCCGGCGACATGAAACAGCAGGGGCAGATCTGGATGCTCTGGCCTAAAGGGGCGGCGTTGCCTCAGGTGCCGCAGGTGGCTGACAAACTTTAGAAGCAAAAGATCGCAGGCTGCGCCAGCTTCAACATCGAGAGCGTTCGTCGCAATATCGCGAATGAACATCGATCCCTGCTGGGAATGGCGCAGCCTGCGATCCTTTGATCTTGCCGTTAAACAGACACCACAAAGAAACTGACAATCAGCCCCATGCCAATGGCCCACACCAGCGACCGCAGAATCGCCCAGTCCGCCAGATAGCAAATGATGTACAGCAGCCGACTGGTGATGAACAGCACCGATAGCACATTGATCGTCACCAGTTCGGCATTGCCGGCCAGATGCGCCACGATCACCGCCGCGGCAAACGCCGGGGTCACTTCGAAGCTGTTCAACTGCGCCGAATGCGCACGCCTGGCCACGCCTTCGAGCGAATCCAGAAACGCCCTTGGGTCGTGATTCTGTTTCAGCCCGAACTTGCCATTGCTGAACTTGGCGACGCCTGTGCACAGATAAGGCAAGCAGATCGCAATCAAAATGCACCACAGAGCAACCGTCATAACGCAGTCCCTTCTTCAAGTTGTAGAGAATCGAATTCCATCAGCGGCGACTAAAACTTCATCACCAACATGCCGATCAATACCAGTCCACAGGCTAAGAGCCGTGGCCTGCCAAAAGGTTCTTTGAGGTAGCGCATGCCGAACAGCACCACCAGAATCACGCTGATCTCGCGCAGCGCCGCAGCCTCGGCAATCGATCCGAGCTGCATGGCCCACAGCACCAGAGCGTAGCTGAACAATACGCAGAACCCGACCGCCAACCCCAACCGCCACTGCTCACGCCAGAACAGCATGAACGCCGGGCGTTTGCGCACCAGCGCCAGCAATGGGAACGGCCAGGCACTGAGCACTGTGACCCAAACCAGGTAGTCCAGCGGATGGGACCAGCGCCGCAAGGCCTGGCCATCGATGAAGGTGTAGCAACCGATGCACAACCCGATCAGCGCCACCACCGGCAGCATCGACCACGGCAGGCGCACCCCGCCACCGCCCTGCCAGAGCAGGCACACCATGCCGAACGGGATGAGCAAAATCCCGAAGATCTGCTGAGCCGTCAGCACTTCACCGGCGAAGATCAGCGTCAGCGCCAGCACCACCAACGGTGACAGGCCACGCATCAACGGATAGACCAGGCCGAGATCGCCGACCCGATAGGCCTGGATCAACAGGTAGCGATAGAGCAACTCGAATGCCGCCGACGCAAGAATCCACGGCCACATATCCAGTGGCGGCAGCGCCACGAAGGGTAGCATCAGCGCGACAAACAGCAACGCCACGCTGTCCATGCAGGCCACCACCAACAGCCGCTCCGCGCTGAACTTGATCAGGGTATTCCACGCCGCGTGCAACAGCGCCGCCACCAACACCAGAATTGTCGCAAGCACGGCACACTCCTTGTATTGCCCCTACATCGCGGGACAGAGATTTGATTCGCCATATGTCCGCAGCTGTTTATACTGCAAGCGACCACGCCGCACTCAGTTGCGCACAAACTAATTCCAATAACTCCTGCCTCTGCCCGCTCTCATCGAGAACGGTCGTCGGCCTGCGTATGCCTGATCAAAGCGTCAAGACTACCGACAGAGACCTTGCGCATGCCACTCGCCTTGCTTGCACTGGCCGTTGCCGCTTTCGGCATCGGCACCACTGAGTTCGTCATCATGGGCTTGCTGCCCGATGTCGCCCGCGACCTCGCCGTGAGCATTCCTCATGCTGGCCTGCTCATCACCGGTTATGCCCTGGGCGTGGTGTTCGGTGCGCCGATTCTCGCGGTCGGCACCGCCAACATGCCGCGCAAAGCCACACTGCTGGGCATGACGCTGATGTTCATTCTCGGCAACATCCTCTGCGCCCTGGCGCCGAACTACGCCACCTTGATGGCCGCACGAGTGATCACCGCGCTGTGCCATGGCGCGTTTTTCGGCATCGGCTCAGTGGTCGCTGCCAGTCTGGTGGCACCGAACAAACGAGCCCAGGCAATTGCCATGATGTTCACCGGCCTGACCTTGGCCAACGTGCTGGGCGTGCCATTAGGCACTGCGCTGGGGCAATACGCCGGCTGGCGCTCGACCTTCTGGGCAGTGTCGGTGATTGGCGTGATTGCGGCCATTGCGCAGTGGGTCTGGCTGCCCAAGGAAATCCCCATGGACAAAGCCAACCTGGCCAGCGAATTCAAAGTGCTGGGCAAGGTCAATGTGCTGCTGGCGCTGGGCATGAGCGTGCTGGCGTCCACCAGCCTGTTCAGCGTGTTCACTTACATTGCGCCGATCCTGCAGGACATCACCGGCGTCAGTCCGCATGGCGTAACCATCATGTTGCTGTTGTTCGGGGTCGGCTTGACCGGGGGCAGCATGCTCGGCGGCCGATTGGCGGACAGTCGTTTGCTGCCTTCGCTGGTGGGGATGACATTGGCCGTGGCCATCGTGCTGGCCGCCTTCAGCCAAACCAGCCATTCAGTGATACCGGCGGCGATCACGCTGGTGTTGTGGGGCATCTTCGCCTTCGCGCTGTGCCCGATCCTGCAATTGCTGATTATCGATCAGGCCCATGAGGCGCCAAACCTCGGGTCGACGTTGAATCAAAGCGCATTCAATCTCGGCAACGCCGCCGGGGCTTGGATTGGCGGACTGGTGGTGGCCAGTGGCGCGGACCTGGCGGACTTGCCGTGGACCGGCGCACTGGTCAGCGTATTCACGCTGCTGACGGCGCTGTTCTTCATCTACCTGCAACGTCGCAGTGCTGCCGCAATCAACGTCTCTGGCTGACATTGATCATTTTTTGATCTTCTGCGGTTCGGATTCCTGAGCCCGCTCCGCAGAGGTCTTCGGCGGCCCGCTTTCACTGCGAATCTGCGCGTGACTGATCAGCGCGAAGATAAAACTGCCGCCAATAATGTTCCCCACCAGCGTGGGACCTGCGAACACCCACCAGAAATCCTTCCACGGCAACTCGCCGGCAAACACCAGGTAAGAAACCTCGACCGATCCGACCACGATGTGGGTGAAATCGCCCAGCGCCATGAAATAGGTGATGAGGATGATGATCCACATCTTGGCGCTTTCCATGGACGGGATCATCCAGACCATGGTGGCGATCATCCAGCCGGAGATGATGCCTTTGGCGAGCATCTTGCCGGCATCGTTCTCCATGACCTTGCGCCCGATCTCAAGGAAGGCCAGATCGGTCTTGCTGTCGAATATCGGCAGGTGCAGCATCACATATGCCACCAGCAAGGTGCCGCAGAGGTTGCCCACCAGCACCACCGTCCACAGCCGCAGCAACCGACCGACATTACCCAACGTTGGCTTGCTCATGATCGGCAGCACGGCGGTCAGGGTGTTTTCGGTGAAGAGTTGCTGACGGGCGAGAATCACCGCTAGAAAACCGGCGCAATAACCGAAGCTGGCGATCACCTTGTAGCCTTCGCCGTCCGGCAGGCGCGAGTTGAGCAGTCCCATGCCCATCAGCGACAGGCCCATGGTCAGGCCGGCAGCCAGCGCCGACCACCACAGCGCCGCAACGCTACGTTCGAGTTCCTGATCGCCTTGGGTGCGAATGATTTCGTGCAACACCGCCGCACGCGGGGGCTGGTTTTTATCGACCTCGCGCTGTTCCTGTGCCGAGAGGTCCGGGGTCTTGCCGTCGTTGGGCGTGTCCATAAGGCTGCTCCTGAACCGGTGGCGTGTCGTTTACGTACGACACGCGGGGTTCGGAGCTGTTCACTACCGGGGGAACGCAGCAAACCCTGTGGCGAGGGAGCTTGCTCCCGCTCGGCTGCGAAGCAGTCGTAAACTGACGTGAAGCCTGCCTGAAAGAACCCAATGATAGATTTCAGGGCCGCTTCGCGCTGGAGCGCCAGCCCGGCCCAACGGGAGCAAGCTCCCTCGCCACAGAGCGGCAACTACTCGCCAATGTCATCATCCTTGAACTGGTCTTTGACGTACCTGATCTCGGTCCGGCCGTGCGGCATGGGCAGGCCGTCTTCGCCCAGGTTCACGAACACCATCTTCTCTACCGTCAAAATGCTCTTGCGAGTGATCTTGTTGCGCACTTCGCAGGTCAGAGTGATCGAGGTGCGACCGAACTCGGTGGCGGTGATGCCCAACTCGATGATGTCGCCCTGACGCGAGGCGCTGACGAAGTTGATTTCGGAAATGTACTTGGTGACCACGCGCTGATTACCCAACTGGACGATGGCGTAGATCGCCGCTTCTTCGTCGATCCAGCGCAGCAGGCTGCCGCCGAACAGCGTGCCGTTGGGGTTGAGGTCTTCGGGTTTTACCCATTTGCGGGTGTGGAAATTCATACTCACTCCTGACCGTCTTGCCGATTGATGCCGGCCATCATGGCAGAGCCCGGACTAGAGCTCTATCAAGCATCGACTATGGTCTCGATTACCGTTCGGACATTGACCAACAGAAACGCTTTGGAAGATCAGCATAGCCCGCTATAATCGCCCCCGTTTCAAAACGGTCATGTTTGATTGATACCGTTTTCCCGCCACCTGTCCGAGGGGCGCTGCAGCAGGTTCAACCTGTCAGGCTCGGATGGGGCGTTGACTGGCCACGGCCAGACACTAAACGCACAACGGCGCCCATTCGCATACATTACGAATGGAGGCTCTTCATGAGCGCTGTTATCACGCCTGCAGATTTTAACGATTACAAAGTTGCCGACATGTCCCTGGCTGCCTGGGGCCGTCGCGAAACCATCATCGCCGAATCCGAAATGCCGGCCCTGATGGGTCTGCGCCGCAAGTACTCCGTCGAGCAACCGCTCAAGGGCGCGAAGATTCTCGGCTGCATCCACATGACTATTCAGACTGCCGTGCTGATCGAAACCCTGGTTGCCCTGGGTGCCGAAGTACGCTGGTCGTCCTGCAACATTTTCTCGACTCAGGATCAGGCCGCCGCTTCGATCGCCGCTGCCGGCATCCCGGTGTTCGCCTGGAAAGGCGAGACTGAAGAAGAGTACGAGTGGTGCCTGGAGCAAACCATCCTCAAGGATGGCCAKCCTTGGGATGCCAACATGATCCTCGACGACGGCGGCGACCTGACCGAGCTGCTGCACAAGAAGTACCCACAAGTACTGGACCGCGTTCACGGCGTCACCGAAGAAACCACAACCGGCGTTCACCGTCTGCTGGACATGCTGGCCAAGGGCGAGCTGAAAATCCCGGCCATCAACGTCAACGACTCGGTGACCAAGAGCAAGAACGACAACAAGTACGGYTGCCGTCACAGCCTGAACGACGCGATCAAGCGCGGCACCGACCACCTGCTGTCCGGCAAGCAAGCGCTGGTCATCGGTTACGGCGACGTGGGCAAGGGCTCGGCCCAGTCCCTGCGTCAGGAAGGCATGATCGTTAAAGTCTCCGAAGTCGACCCGATCTGCGCCATGCAAGCCTGCATGGACGGTTTCGAACTGGTTTCGCCGTTCATCGACGGTATCAACAACGGTACCGAAGCGAGCATCGACAAAGCGCTGCTGGGCAAGATCGACCTGATCGTGACCACCACCGGCAACGTCAATGTTTGCGACGCAAACATGCTCAAAGCCCTGAAGAAACGCGCAGTGGTCTGCAACATCGGTCACTTCGACAACGAAATCGACACCGCTTTCATGCGCAAGAACTGGGCATGGGAAGAAGTGAAGCCGCAGGTTCACAAGGTTCACCGCACCGGTCCAGGCGCTTTCGACGCTCAGAACGACGACTACCTGATCCTGCTGGCCGAAGGCCGTCTGGTTAACCTGGGTAACGCCACTGGTCACCCAAGCCGCATCATGGACGGTTCGTTCGCCAACCAGGTTCTGGCGCAGATCTTCCTGTTCGGCCAGAAGTACGCCGACCTGTCGCCAGCCCAGAAAGCCGAGCGCCTGACCGTTGAAGTACTGCCGAAGAAACTCGACGAAGAAGTGGCCCTGGAAATGGTCCGCGGTTTCGGCGGCGTGGTCACTCAACTGACCAAGCAACAGGCTGACTACATCGGCGTTACCGTCGAAGGCCCGTTCAAGCCGCACGCTTACCGCTACTGATCGGTCCAGCAGTCCGCTCCCCATGGGAGCGGACTTATGCAGGAACCACGCTTCCTGTAGGAGCGAAGCTTGCTCGCGAACGCTTCACCGCGGTGCTGCTGAAAGACCGCGGCGCCTGCTTCGCGAGCAAGCTTCGCTCCTACAGGAAGCACGGCGCCTACAAGGCTTACGTGTTTCCAAGGATATGACCATGTCCCAAGAACGTCGCTACAGCTTCGAATTCTTCCCGACGAAGACCGATGCTGGGCATGAAAAACTGATCGCCACTGCCCGTCAGCTGGCGACCTACAATCCCGACTTCTTCTCCTGCACCTACGGCGCTGGCGGTTCGACTCGTGATCGCACCCTCAACACCGTGTTGCAGCTGGAAAGTGAAGTCAAAGTCCCTGCCGCTCCGCATCTGTCTTGCGTGGGTGACAGCAAGAACGATCTGCGCGGCCTGCTGACCCAGTACAAGGCAGCCGGCATCCAGCGAATCGTCGCGCTTCGCGGTGACCTGCCCTCGGGCATGGGCATGGCCAGCGGCGAGTTGCGTCACGCCAATGACCTGGTTGAATTCATTCGTGAAGAGACTGGCGATCATTTCCACATCGAAATCGCCGCTTACCCGGAAATGCATCCGCAAGCGCGCAATTTCGAAGACGATCTCAACAACTTCGTGCGCAAGGCCAACGCCGGTGCCAACAGTGCGATCACCCAGTACTTCTTCAACGCCGACAGTTATTTCTACTTCGTCGAGCGTGTACAGGCGAAGGGTGTGAACATCCCGATCGTGCCGGGGATCATGCCGATCACCAACTACAGCAAGCTGGCGCGCTTCTCCGACGCTTGCGGCGCGGAAATCCCGCGCTGGATCCGCAAGCAACTGGAAGCCTACGGCGACGACACCCAGAGCATTCAAAGCTTTGGTGAGCAAGTCGTCACCGAGATGTGCGAACGCCTGCTGCAAGGTGGCGCACCGGGGCTGCACTTCTACACACTGAACCAGGCTGAACCGAGCCTGGCGGTGTGGAATAACCTGAAGTTGCCGCGCTAATAGCCGTTAACGCAAATCAAGAGATCGCAGTCTTTGGCAGCGCCTCCAGGGGAATATGTACCTC
>NZ_JBFTMK010000014.1:0-31281 GCF_056396965.1 Pseudomonas sp. 05N434 | reverse complement strand
GTTGATCACCCGCTCAAGGGCCGCGTCGTTGCCACGACCTTCCAACAAACGCAGATACGCCATGGCGTTCTTGATTTCTGCCCGTTCGAAGAAGCGCTGACCACCATAAATGCGGTACGGGATGCGCTCGCGCAGCAAGGCTTCTTCCAAAACGCGCGATTGGGCGTTGGAGCGGTACAGAATCGCGATATCACTGCGAGCCAAGCCGGTTTTCAGCGCGCTTTCAATGGTTTCAACCACGTAGCGTGCTTCATCGTGTTCGTTGAACGCGGCGTACAGATTGATCGCTTCGCCTTCGCCACCATCGGTCCACAGCTCTTTGCCCATGCGCCCGGTATTGTTGGCGATCAGGGCGTTGGCGGCCTTGAGGATTCCGGCGGTGGAGCGGTAGTTCTGCTCCAGACGAATGATCTCGGCATCCGGGAAGTCGTCGGAATACTGATAGATGTTCTCGATTTTCGCGCCGCGCCAGCCATAGATCGACTGATCGTCGTCGCCGACCACCATCAGGCTGTCGCCACCCTTGGCCAGCAGACGCAGCCAGGCGTACTGCACGGCGTTGGTGTCCTGGAACTCGTCCACCAGAATGTGCCGGAAGCGCTTCTGATAATGGGCGAGCAGCCCCGGGTGGTCGCGCCACAGATCGAGGGCGCGCAGCAGCAGTTCGGAGAAGTCGATGACGCCGGCACGCAGGCACGCAGCCTCGTAGGCTTCATAAATGCTGCGCATGGTCGCCAGGAACAGATCGCCGCTGGCTTGAATATGTTGTGGACGCAGACCTTCGTCTTTCTGCCCGTTGATGAACCACTGGGCCTGCCGGGCCGGCCAGCGTTGCTCGTCCAGGCCCAACTCGCGGATCACCCGCTTGACCAGCCGTTGCTGGTCGTCGCTGTCGAGAATCTGGAAGGTCTGGCTCAGGCCCGCCTCTTGCCAGTGCGCCCGCAATAAGCGGTGCGCCAGGCCGTGGAAGGTGCCGACCCACATGCCGGCCGGGTTGATACCCATCAGCTGCTCGATGCGATGACGCATCTCGGCAGCGGCCTTGTTGGTGAAGGTCACCGACAGAATGGAGTGGGGCGAGGCGTTTTCGACCTGGATCAACCAGGCGATACGGTGCACCAGCACTCGGGTTTTACCGGAGCCAGCACCGGCCAGGACCAACTGACGACCCACGGAGGCAGCTACGGCCTGGCGTTGGGCATCGTTGAGGGAGTTCAGCAGAAGGGAGAGATCATCGCGCATCGGGGCATTCTAGGGTGCGACGTCACACCGGGCAAACCGAGCTTTGCATTAGCCGATGAAAGAAGCACCGATGACGACCGGTCGGTCACTGGCTGCAAGCAGGGGCGGGGCTCGCCTGGCGGCTTTTACCCCGGATGCGGGCGACTAAAACTTTTGTCTATTTTATGACCTGAGGCAGTTTGGTCCGGGCATTTGCTTGTGTATGCTCCGTCCACAATTCGGGCTCGCATGCTCAACTATAAGAACAAGAACATCGCCTATGACCCTCAGCTCCGACCTGTCGGGCCCCTCCGTGGAGCCTCGGGCTATCCGCAAACAGTACGCCATGGAGATGGCGGTCGAACGCACGCGTCTGCTGTACCAGGGCTCGCTCTTGCCGACGCTTTTCATGTTGATCAACGGTCTGGTCTGCGCCGGGTTGCTCTGGAGCCCGCAACGCTACTTCGTGGTCAGTGTCTGGCTGGTCTGGTTATTGTCGCTGGTGGCGTTGCGGGTGATTCAAGTCGCGGCCTTCGATTCGGCGATTCCCAACCGTCAGGCCCATCCGATCTGGCGTCGCATGTTTCTGCTCGGTTCGGCGATGACCGGCCTGACCCTGGCCGGTGCCGGCATCGCGCTGGTGCCCGCTGACAATTTCATCCAGCAAGCCTGGGTATTCGGTCTGATCGGCGCCGCAGCCCTTTCGGCCAGCGTCGCTTATGCGGTCAGCCTGCCAGCATTTCTATCCTTTACCTTGCCCTGTCTGTTGCCCGCCATCGGTTATCTGTTCTGGGGCGGCGATGAACAGGAGCAGGGCTGGGGCTGGTTCGGGCTGATTCTTCTGGGCTCGTTGAGCGTGGTCGCCTGGCAGGTCAATCGGTTGATCGATCAGGGTTTGTTGCGGCGTTTTCAAAATCAGGCGCTGATCGAACACTTGCAGCAAGCGCAAAGTCGCAGCGAGCAACTCAATCACGAACTGGCCAAGGAAATCGACCAGCGTCGTCGCGCCGAAGAAGAATTGCGCGAAACCCAGGTCGACCTTGAAAACCGGGTTGCCCAACGCAGTCTGGAGCTGGATGCGGCCAACCAGGCCTTGAGCAAGAGCGAAGCGCGGCTGGCGCTGGCGTTGAAAGCGAGTGAGCTCGGTTTGTGGGACTGGAACCTGCAGACCGACGAAGTTCATCACACTCAGCTCCAGGAGTTGTTCGGGCTGGAGCCGGAATACGTGACGGCAATGCTCCGCCACCTCAAGCCGAGGCTGCATCCCGACGACTTGCCAGCGCTGAAGCGGGCGCTGGTCGAGCATTTGAAGGGCCGCACCGAGGATTATCAGATCGAGTACCGCGTTCGGCATGGCGATGGCCATTGGGTCTGGATCGAGGACCGTGGTCGAGCGGTCGAGCGTAGTGAAAATGGCCGGGTGATCCGCATGGTCGGCACCCGCCGCGATATCAGTGCCAGCAAGCACCTGGAAGAACAGCGCCAACTGGCGGCGACGGTGTTCGAGGCGGCCAGCGAAGGCATCGTGATTTTCGACCCGAATTACGCACTGATCGCGGTCAATCAGGCTTTCAGTCGGGTAACTGGCTATGAAATCGATGACATGCTCGGGCGCAACGTGGTCGATTTGCCCTGCAGCCGCGACGCCCGTCGGCATTACGCGGCGATTCGTCAGGCGCTGGAGCAGCACGGTAGTTGGCAGGGCGAGTTGGTCGAGACCCGCAAGAATGGCGAGTTGTATCCGCAGTGGCTGCAACTGAATGCCGTACGCGATTTGCGGGGAAATGTCAGTCATATCGTCGGCTTCTTCGCTGATCTGTCCGCTCGGCGTGAATCCGAAGAGCGTATGCGCTACCTCACCCATTACGACGAGCTCACGGGGCTGGCCAACCGTTCGTTATTCCGTGAACGACTAAGCGAGGCTCATCAGCGGGTGCGTCAGGGCGGTCGGCGCAGCCTGGCGCTGCTGCACATCAATCTGGATCGCTTCAAGTTGCTCAACGACAGCCTCGGCCACGAAATCGCCGATCAGCTGTTACAGAAAATGGCCCGGCGGTTGGTCAATGCGTTGCCGGAAGCGGACACCATCGCCCGGTTGTCCGGCGATGAATTTGCGGTGCTGTTCGACGCCTACGGCAACCTGTCGAGCCTGGCGCGCGTGGCGACCCGATTGTCGACCAAGCTGCGTTTGCCGATCACTGTCGAGGGGCATGAACTGGTGATGAGCGCGTCCATGGGCATCAGCCTGTTGCCGGACACCGCACGGGAGATTTCCGCGCTGGTCAGCCAGTCGAACATGGCCATGCAGCATGCCAAACACTTGGGCGGCAACAACTTCCAGTTCTACACCGACAGCCTGCAGGCCAGCACGCTCGAGCGTTTGCAGCTTGAGAACCAATTGCGCAAAGCCATCGAAGAAAAGCAGTTGAAGGTGTTTTATCAACCGAAACTCTGCCTCGCCACCGGCCGGTTGAATGCCGCCGAAGCGCTGGTGCGCTGGAATCACCCGACCCTTGGCCAGGTACCGCCGGGGGATTTCATCGGTCTGGCCGAGGAAACCGGCCTGATCAACGCTATCGGCGAGTTCGTCTTGCGTCAGGCCTGCTGGCAAGCCTGCGAATGGCAACGTCAGGGGCTTGAGCCGATTCGGGTGTCGGTCAATCTGTCGGTGCATCAGCTGCGTCAGGGGAAACTGGTCAGCCTGGTGCGCCAGGTGCTGGAGGAAACCGGTCTGGCGCCGCACTATCTGGAGCTGGAACTTACCGAAAGCCAGTTGCTGGACAGCGTCGAGCACATCATCGCGACCTTCCAGCAATTGCGCGATCTGGGGGTGAAGCTGGCGATCGACGATTTTGGTACCGGGTATTCGTCTCTGAGCTACCTCAAACGTATTCCTGTGGATTACGTGAAGATCGATCAGGCATTTATCCGTGGGCTGGGGGAGAGCAGTGAAGATGCGGCGATTACCCGGGCGATCATTGCCATGGCCCACGGCCTGTCGTTGAAAGTGGTGGCCGAAGGCGTCGAACGGCCGGAGCAGCTGGAGTTTCTGAAGGTCGAGCATTGCGATGAAGTGCAGGGTTATTGGATCAGCCGTCCGGTTGAGGCTGCAGACCTGGCTGAGCTGTTGCGCGCGGACGAAAAAACCTCGTAGGTGCTACATGGAGCATATGTCGCGTGATATGGGGACATTGAGTTATGCATTGAGCAGGCAAAAAGCCGATTCATGTAGTATAACTACAAGCGTGCTACATCCCCGGCACCTGCCAATGACAAAGAGTCCAGCCCCTTGAATCTGCTGCAACACATCGCCCAGTCACGCCACCTGTTACGCAAGTCGGAGCTCAAGGTCGCCGACCACGTGCTGCTTGATCCTGCGGCGGTGATGCACAGTTCCATGGCCGACCTGGCCCACAGCGTAGGCATCAGCGAGCCGACCATCGTGCGGTTTTGCCGCGCCATCGGTTGCTCCGGGTTCCAGGATTTGAAACTGAAGCTGGCGCAGAGCCTGGCGGCCGGCGCGAGCTTCGGGCAATTCGCGATCCATGAAGACGATTCGGTTGCCGACTACAGCCTGAAAATCTTCGACACCACCCTGCATACCCTGATGGAAGTTCGCGAGAAACTTGACCCGGTAGCGTTGCAGAAGGCCGTGACCGCGATGTCCCAGGCCCAGCGTGTCGAGTTCTACGGCTTCGGTGCGTCGGGTGCGGTGGCGGCGGATGCCCAGCACAAGTTCTTCCGTTTGTTGCTGACTGCGGCGGCGTATTCCGACCCGCACATGCAGGCGATGTCGGCGGTGACCTTGAAGCCGACCGACGTGGCGATCTGCATTTCCCAGTCCGGTCRCTCAAAGGACCTGTTGATCACCGCCAACCTGGTGCGCGAAAGCGGCGCCACGCTGATCACCCTGTGCCCGAGCCAGACACCGTTGGCCGAGCTGTCGACCGTTAACCTGGCGATCGACGTGCACGAAGACACTGAAATCTACACGCCGCTGACGTCGCGCATCGCCCACCTGGTAGTGATCGATGTGTTGGCGATGGGCGTGGCCATGGCCCGTGGGCCGAGCCTGGTCAATCACTTGAAAAGCGTCAAGCGCAGCCTTCGCAGCTTGCGGTTGTCGCCAAAGTCAGTAAAAGCGCTGGACGATTGATTCTGGCTGGAATTGTGGCGAGGGAGCTTGCTCCCGCTCGGCTGCGCAGCAGTCGCAAAATCTTAGGGCTGCTTTGCGACCCAGCGGGAGCAAGCTCCCTCGCCACAGGTTCGCGGTCAGCCAGTGAGTTTCATCGTTCTGTAACCCTCCCGCCGCCAAACCGTCATCCCTCGCGCCTATCTTGAAACTCCCGTACTCGCCTTGGGAGACTCGAAATGGCCCAGCCCTACGAAGAACGCAACAGCGCCGTCAAAACCCGTCGTCAGCAAGAAGACCAGCGCCGCATGGAATTTCGCCGCGCCATCGAAGATCGCTGCGAACGCCGCCAGCTTCTGGCCGAAATCGGCGAATTTCCCGACGACCTCGAACTCAACTACTGGCAGGCAGCACCGGTAACTTCCCGTCGAAACGCTCAACCAGTGCGCTGATTTGCGCTCGTTCGCTGCGGATAAACGCAAGGAATGCGTGGGCCACCGGCGATAGCCGTTTGGCCTTGGCCTGCACCAGGCACCAGCTACGCAGCAGCGGCAGCTCTTCGACCGGCAGCTCGATCAGGCCACCGGTCGCCAACTCAAGGTTCAGGGCGTGGCGCGTCAGCAGCGCCAGGCCCAGACCCGCCAGCACGCATTCACGCTGAGCTTCCGCCGAGGCGACCTCCTGGGTCTGGGTGAAGTGCACGCGCTTCTCTTTGAAATACTCCTCGCAGGCCAGTCGCGTGCCGGAACCGGGTTCGCGCAGCAGCAGCGTGTAGGGTTCCAGATCCTGCAAGCGCAATGGACCCATGTGGCACAGCGGATGATCCGGTGGCGCCACGGCTACAATCGGGTTGTTGAGGAACGGCAGGAATTCCAGCCCCATGTCCTGGGGGACCATCGACATGATCACCAGATCATCACGGTTATCCGACAGGCGCCGGATGACCTGGCCACGGTTGACCACCGTCAGGTGCAGGTTCACTTCCGGGTGCTGGCGCTTGAACGCGGCAAACAGATGCGGCACGAAATACTTGGCGCTGGACTCCACCGCCAGTTTCAGCTGACCTTGCAATGAGCCTTGCATGTCCGACAGCTGCATATCGAGGTTTTCCAGGCGCCCGAAAATGTCCCGGCTGGCGCGCTGCAGCGCTTCGGCCGCCTCGGTCATGTAGAGTTTTTTGCCGACATAATCGAACAAGGGCTGACCGATCAGCTCTTCAAGTTGACGAATCTGTAGGCTCACGGCAGGTTGTGTGAGAGACATTTCGTCGGCAGCGCGGCTGTAGGACCTTAAATCGCACACCTCATTGAAGATCTGCAATTGACGCAATGTCATACGCATCAATGACTTACGCATTTTCTATAAATCCTGAGCGAAGGTCGATGACTCAACTATAAGTCTTTGCTTATGTCTGACCCAATTATTATTCATTTTTGTTAATCCCTTGCGACAGCTAGTGTGGAGCTGCGACTGAATTGAAACATTTGGTCACGCGTCGACCTGTCTAATCGGGTCGTGGGTGCCACCGGCTCAAGGGAACCTCCAAGTGATAAAAAAGATCCTGATTGCCAACCGTGGTGAGATTGCCGTACGAATCGTGCGCGCCTGCGCCGAAATGGGCATTCGCTCGGTCGCGATCTATTCCGACGCCGACCGTCATGCTTTGCATGTGAAGCGTGCGGACGAGGCCCACAGCATCGGTGCCGAGCCATTGGCCGGCTACCTGAACCCGCGCAAGCTGGTGAACCTGGCGRTGGAAACCGGTTGCGATGCGTTGCACCCCGGCTACGGCTTTCTTTCGGAAAATGCCGAGCTGGCGGACATCTGCGCCGAACGCGGAATCAAATTCATCGGCCCGTCGGCGGAAGTCATTCGCCGCATGGGCGACAAGACCGAAGCGCGCCGCAGCATGATCAAGGCCGGCGTGCCGGTCACACCGGGCACCGAAGGCAACGTGTCGGGCATCGAAGAGGCCCTGACCGAAGGCGACCGCATCGGTTACCCGGTGATGCTCAAGGCTACCTCCGGTGGTGGCGGACGCGGCATTCGTCGTTGCAACAGTCGCGAAGAACTCGAACAAGCCTTTCCGCGAGTGATTTCCGAAGCCACCAAGGCTTTCGGTTCGGCGGAAGTGTTCCTGGAAAAATGCATCGTAAACCCGAAACATATCGAAGCGCAGATCCTCGGCGACAGCTTCGGCAACGTGGTGCACCTGTTCGAGCRTGACTGCTCGMTSCAGCGYCGCMACCAGAAGCTGATCGAGATCGCTCCGAGCCCGCAACTGACTCCGGAACAGCGCGCCTACATCGGCGACCTGTCGGTTCGTGCAGCCAAGGCCGTGGGTTACGAGAACGCCGGTACCGTGGAGTTCCTGCTCGCCGAGGGCGAGGTGTACTTCATGGAGATGAACACCCGGGTGCAGGTGGAACACACCATCACTGAAGAAATCACCGGCATCGACATCGTTCGCGAGCAGATCCGCATCGCATCCGGTTTGCCGCTCTCGGTGAAACAGGAAGACATCCTGCACCGTGGTTTCGCGCTGCAGTTCCGGATCAACGCCGAAGACCCGAAAAACAACTTCCTCCCGAGTTTCGGCAAGATCACCCGTTACTACGCGCCCGGCGGTCCCGGCGTGCGCACCGACACAGCGATCTATACCGGCTACACCATTCCGCCGTTCTACGATTCGATGTGCCTGAAACTGGTGGTCTGGGCGCTGACCTGGGAAGAGGCGATGGACCGTGGCCTGCGGGCCCTCGACGACATGCGTCTGCAAGGGGTCAAGACCACCGCCGCGTACTACCAGGAAATCCTGCGTAACCCGGAATTCCGTAGCGGCCAGTTCAACACCAGCTTCGTTGAAAGCCACCCTGAACTGACCAACTACTCGATCAAGCGCAAACCCGAAGAGCTGGCCCTGGCCATCGCCGCCGCCATCGCCGCCCACGCAGGCCTGTGAGGAATAGAACAATGAGCAAACAAATCCACGTTACCGACACAATCCTGCGCGACGCCCATCAATCGCTGCTCGCCACCCGCATGCGCACCGAAGACATGCTGCCGATCTGCGACAAACTCGACAAAGTCGGTTACTGGTCGCTGGAAGTCTGGGGCGGTGCGACCTTCGACGCCTGCGTACGMTTCCTGAAAGAAGACCCGTGGGAGCGTCTGCGCCAACTGCGCGCCGCGTTGCCTAACACGCGCCTGCAAATGCTCCTGCGTGGCCAGAACCTGCTGGGCTACCGCCATTACAGCGACGACGTGGTCAAAGCCTTCGTCGCCAAGGCCGCGGTCAACGGCATCGACGTGTTCCGTATCTTCGACGCCATGAACGACGTGCGTAACCTGCGCGTGGCCATCGAAGCGGTGAAAGCTGCCGGCAAACACGCCCAGGGCACCATCGCCTACACCACCAGCCCGGTGCACACCATCGAGGCTTTCGTGGCGCAAGCCAAGCAAATGGAAGCCATGGGTTGCGACTCGGTGGCGATCAAGGACATGGCCGGTCTGCTGACCCCGTACGCCACGGGTGAACTGGTCAAGGCACTGAAGGCCGAGCAATCGCTGCCGGTGTTCATCCACTCCCACGACACCGCCGGCCTGGCTGCGATGTGCCAACTCAAGGCCATCGAAAACGGCGCCGACCATATCGACACCGCGATCTCCAGCTTCGCCTGGGGCACCAGCCACCCGGGCACCGAATCGATGGTCGCCGCCCTTAAAGGCAGCGAGTTCGACACCGGCCTGAACCTGGAGCTGCTGCAAGAGATCGGCCTGTACTTTTACGCCGTGCGCAAGAAGTACCACCAGTTCGAAAGCGCGTTCACTGCCGTCGACACTCGCGTGCAGGTCAACCAGGTTCCGGGCGGGATGATTTCCAACCTGGCCAACCAGTTGAAAGAGCAGGGCGCCCTGAATCGCATGAGCGAAGTGCTGGCTGAAATCCCGCGCGTTCGCGAAGACCTCGGCTTCCCGCCGCTGGTGACCCCGACCTCGCAAATCGTCGGCACCCAGGCGTTCTTCAACGTGCTGGCCGGCGAGCGCTACAAGACCATCACCAACGAAGTGAAGCTTTACCTGCAAGGCGGCTACGGCAAGGCGCCGGGCACTGTGAACGAAAAGCTGCGTCGTCAGGCCATCGGCAGCGAAGAGGGTGTGGCTTCGGCCGGTGGTGAAGGCGTGCCGACCGAGTTCGTCATCGACGTTCACGGCGAAACCTATCGCGTCGACATCACTGGTGTGGGCGTCAAGGCTGAAGGCAAACGCCACTTCTACCTGTCCATCGACGGCATGCCGGAAGAAGTGGTGTTCGAACCGCTCAACGAGTTCGTCAGCGGCGGCAGCAGCAAGCGCAAGCAAGCCACTGCACCGGGCCACGTCAGCACCACCATGCCGGGCAACATCGTCGACGTTCTGGTCAAGGAAGGCGACACCGTGAAAGCCGGCCAAGCCGTGCTGATCACCGAGGCGATGAAGATGGAAACCGAAGTCCAGTCGGCCATCACCGGCAAAGTCACCGCCATCCACGTGGCCAAGGGCGACCGGGTGAACCCGGGCGAGATCCTGATCGAGATCGAAGGCTGAGTTAACAGCCTCGATATACCGCTTTAAACCTCGGGGGGGCATGTGCTCCCCTTTTTTTTTCGCACTGGGTTTGTGGCTGTTAGAAACTCATTCGCCACTGACCCGTCACGCCGTGGTTACGGCTGTCGGTGCCGATCTCGCCAGTGAGTCCGATGCCCAGGGTGTGTCTTGCTGACAATCCAAGGTCCAGCCCTGTATCGACCAGCAGGCTGTCACGATCCAGCGGCGCACCGGAAACGGTGAAGTTTTTTCCGCCCGTTACCAATCGTTGGCGGGTATCGCTGTAGACGTCCCCGTAAGTATGTTTCCAGCCGGCACTGAACCGTGGCGTCAGCTGCATGCCGTTATCCAGAGTGTTGAGCTTCGCCAGCCGCAGGCCGAACGTGCTGTTCAAATTGTTCTGCGTTTGACCGTGTACCTTCAGAGCCGCAGCGCCACCTTTTTCCGTGTAAGTGTCGCGTTGATAGCGCTGGTAGCCCAGGCTGGCAAACGGTTCGATGCTGACGTTCGTCCGCCCCAGGTTGTAACCCAATTCCGCAAAGGCCTGCTGGGTGTTGGCATCGTAACGGGCCCCAATCAGCTCCCAGTACCAGACCGTGGGTTGTGTGTTTCAGAGCGTCGTAGTCGCGATCCAGCGTTCCACCGTGACCCAATGCTTGAAGCCRGACTCGGCCATTGTCTTCGCTGCCGGCGGCCAGGCGTGGCGCATTGCGCCTGGTGGAATTGCTGTAGCTACTGGTGCTGTGCAGCTGACGCATGGCCGAGAGCATGGTCGCGCTGATTGGGCTGTCACTGTTCAGGGTCGCTTTCGCAAGGTTGGCGTTGTTGCCGCCGTCCAGCTGGTCGATGGCCTGGGAGGCTGTTTCGGTGGTGGAGGCAAGCAGGGCCGTGACAGCGGCGTTCGCGGTATTGGGAGGTGTCTGCGCCGTCGGACTGGCTTTGGGTTCTTCAATACTGCGGGCGAGTTCCCGACCGTTTTTGTTGGTTGCGAGACTCTCGAAAGGCACTTCGTTGCGAGCGTAGGTCAGGCGGACGGCCTTTTCGTCGCTGTAGTCCGGGGTGGCCGTCATGAATGCAAGATTGTTTTCAATATTGCCGAAATGCCCATCGACCTTGTCGGCCTCGATAATGGTGTACTGGGTGGTTTGCGGATAGTCACCCGATACTGCGACGATTTTCAGGGTGGCATTGCCGAGGCTGGCGGTGCCGTCGACTTTGATCGTTTCGTGACGGCCGTCGGGGTTGACCTCATAGGCCAGGATGGCTGAGTTGGACAGGTTCAAATTGCCTTTGACCCTTGGGGCGCCATGCAATCCATCGACGTTGACGCGGCCGGAGACATCCAGGCCACCGACGGTGCCTGCACCTGCAAAAGTACCGCCGTGCGCGACTGTTACATGACCTTTGATGTCGCCATTGTTGAAGAGCTTTCCGACCGTAATCGCCCCACCTTCGATTTTCCCGTCATTGGTCAGGATGCCGTCATCGAGCACCACCACACCCTTGTTGAAATCTCCGGTACTGGTCAGCGTCCAGGATCCCTGCGAAACATACAGGCCGTTGAAGTTGCGGGTATTCCCCAATCGGCCACCGTCAGTTGCATCAAGCTGTATGACGTTGGTTCCTTTGCCGCCATCGACCCGACCTTCGAAGCTTCCACCATTTTTGACGATGATGAGGTCATCTCTATTTTCCGGTCTCAGGGAAGTACCTCGCCGAGCGGGCTGCGGCGCATCAATCACCGTTTGAAAGGTGGTGTCCGCCTCGATAAAGGCTAGAAGCCGGGTAAGCGGGTGCGGCTCAGTATCAAGCTGCCCGGTTACCTCAGCGATATTCGTCGCCTCAGCTTGCGCGGGTAGTTGTTGGGCGCTTGAAAATTCGGCGCAACCCAGCGCAAGCGCAATGGCCAGCGCCAGGTGTTGTGGTCGGTATTTGTGTTGAACGGGCATCGAGTACGGCCTCTTTTGATGGGAGGCCAAACTCTAAAAGTGAGGCTATAGGTGCCGATGTCAGCTGCTTCCGGCGGGCCTGCGGGGGGTGTCAGCAGGTTGTGTAGAAAATAGCCAGCCGCTTGAGGGCGGCTGTTTTTTGCCCATTTGAACTGGGCGCTTTTTCTTACAGTGAATCAGGACAAGGGGGCTGGCGCTCCAGCAAAAATGCATCTGTCGCGGATCAAAAAAAGCGCAGCTCTCGACGGCTCCTACCGGCTCACGTACGCCTTCCCGTAATGCCGTTCCATCCGCGCCTGAATCAGCTCCAGTCCAATCGACATCAGCCAATAAATAATCGCCGCCGTCGTCAGCATTTCGATATAGCGATAGCTCGAACGTCCATACGATTGCGCCAGGAACATCACTTCCCAAACCCCCATCACCGAGATCAGCGACGAGTCCTTGAGCATGGAGATGAACTGGTTGGTGGTGGGCGGGATGATGGCGCGCATGGCCTGGGGCAGGGTGACGCGCCAGAAAATCACGGTTTCGCGCATGCCCAGGGCCAGCGATGCTTCGCGTTGGCCGTGGGGAACGCCGAGGATGCCGGCGCGGAAGATTTCGCTCAGGTAGGCGCCATAGTTCAGCGACAGGGCGATGATGCCGGCGGTGATGGCGCCCGGCACGACGCCCAATTGCGGCAAGCCGAGGTAGATCAGCAATATCTGGATCAGCAGCGGCGTGCCGCGAAAGAACGAGGCATAGAAGCTTGCGATGCCGAACGCCACGGCGCTTTTCGACAGTCGAGCGAGGGCCGTGATGAAGCCCAGCAGCGACGAAGCCACAATCGAGCACAGGCACAAGAACAGCGTCAGTGCCGCGCCTTGCAGAAAGCCGTTGGGCGCCAGGTGCAGGCCGATCAGGTTCGGCAGTTTGTCGAGGATGATCGAGAACTTCAGGTCGAAGCTCAGGAAGAAACTGGCGAACAAGCCGAACATCGCCGACCAGGTCAGGTACAGCCGGGTACGGAAGCCGAAGACCCGTTGCAGTAATGACTCAGCCACCGGTTGCGGCGGCTGAGGAGGTTTGGGGAAGGAAGTCATTTGCTGATGTCGGCGCCGATCCATTTTTGCGACAGCTTGCTCAAGGTGCCGTCCTGTTTCAACTGAGCGAACACATCACGCACTTTGGCGTCCCACTGCGCGTCACCTTTTTCGATGGCCACCGAGTTCGGCTCCGAGTACAGCGGCTGGCCGGCGAGCTTGAAGCGCTTGTCTTCGTTCAGGCGCGGTTGCGCGGTGACGAGGTTGGTGAGGATCGCGTCCAGACGCACGCCAGCGCCCAGGCCCAGATCCTGGAACGCGACGTTGTCGGTGTCATACGGGGCGATCTGCACGTTCTCGAACGGGTACTGCAATTGGGTGTCTTCGGCGCCTTCGATCACCAGGTTTTTGTTCAGGTAGCTTTCATAGCTGGAGGCGCTGGTGAGACCGACTTTCTTGCCGCTCAGGTCCTTGGCGCTGTGAATGCTATCGTCCTTGGCATTGACCACGATCACGGCAGGGGAGGCGTAGTACTCGACCGGGAAGTCGAAGACTTCGGCGCGGGCCTTGCTCGGGGTCATGGAGCAGATGCAGATGTCGTAACGCCCGCTCCAGCGGCCGGCGGCAATCACATCCCAGGACGGCGTTTCCAGACGCAGCTTGACGCCCAGTTTGTCCGCCACGGCCTTGGCCACGTCGACGTCGAAACCGTCGAGCTGGTTTTGATCGTTGAGGAACGAGAAGGGTGGATAGCTTTCCATCAACACGCCGACCAGTTCTTTCTTTTGCTCGATGCGATCCAGAGTGGCGCCGGCAAAGGCTTGGGTGGAGGCAGCCAGAATCGTCAGGCCCAGGGCCAGCAGCGGTTGAAATTTCACAGTTGATCCCTGAAAAAAAAGAGGTTGTTATTAACCGAGTGGTGCGTATTAAATAGTTATAAGAACGACTCTGATAGTGAGTTATTTTCATAAGCTTATGAGTGAAAAGCATATGGGCGCAGGGACGGTAATTCTGGATGGTGGCATGGGTCGGGAGCTGCAGCGCCGAGGGGCGCCGTTCAGGCAGCCCGAGTGGTCGGCGCTGGCCTTGAGCGAAGCGCCGCAGGCGGTGGAGGCGGTGCACGCGGCTTATATTGAAAGCGGTGCCAACGTGATCACCAGCAACAGTTACGCGGTGGTGCCGTTCCACATTGGCGAGGAGCGTTTCGCGGCTGAAGGCCAGGCCCTTGCGGCGTTGGCCGGTGAGCTGGCTCGGCGTGCAGTCGATGCCTCGGGCCAAGCGATTCGTGTGGCCGGCTCATTGCCGCCGTTATTCGGCTCCTACCGCCCGGACTTGTTCGACGCTGCTCGGGTGACTGAACTGCTGAGCCCTCTGGTCAATGGTCTGGCGCCTCATGTCGACCTGTGGCTGGCCGAAACCCAGAGTTCGATCGTCGAAGCACGGGCGATCCATGCCGGTCTGCCGAAGGACGGCAAACCGTTCTGGCTGTCGTTTACCTTGAAAGATGAAGACACCGACGAAGTGCCGCGTTTGCGCTCCGGTGAACCRGTGGCTGAGGCCGCTGTGGTGGCGGCTGAGTTGGGTGTCGAGACTTTGCTGTTCAACTGCAGCCAGCCGGAAGTGATCGGGGCGGCGATTGATGCGGCGCGGGAAACCTTCGAGCGCCTGGGGGTGAAGATTCACATTGGCGCATACGCCAACGCCTTCCCGCCGCAGCCGAAAGAGGCCACGGCCAACGACGGTCTGGATCCGCTACGCGACGATCTCGACCCGCCGGGTTACCTGATGTGGGCGGCTGACTGGCAGAAGAGGGGAGCCAGCCATTTGGGCGGGTGCTGTGGGATCGGGCCGGAGCATATTGCGGTACTTGCCCAGACATTAGCGTGATGCCATTCGCGGGCAAGTCGGATCACCGTGCCGCGATCCGACTTGCCCGCGAAGGTGTCGTCCGGGCGCCGAAGCTTACCCGCGGCACTCCGTCAACGTTTTCACCTGCCCCGATTCCGTCTGGTTTTCATCGCTCAACCACCGCTCGAACCCCGCCTGAATCGTCGGCCATTCCGAGTCCAGAATCGAATACCACGCTGTGTCGCGGTTCTGACCCTTGACCACCATGTGCTGGCGGAACACCCCCTCAAAACTGAACCCCAACCGCTCCGCCGCGTACTTGGAGCGGGCATTGCCGTTGTTGCACTTCCACTCCAGGCGCCGGTAGCCCAACGCAAAGGCTTCCCTGGCCAGCAGGTAAACCGCCTCGGTACTTTTCGGCGAACGCTGCATCGGTGCGCCGAAGGTCACATGGCMGATCTCGATGCGACCCTGGGCAGGAACGATCGACATCAGGCTGAGCAGGCCCTGCACCTCGCCGCTGACACGGTCGATCACACTGAAGAAATACGGATCGCTGTTGGCCGCATGGTTGTTCAGCCAGTCATTGAACGCACTGCGTTCCGGGAAAGGACCGTAGGGCAGATAGTCCCAGAGTTTCGGGTCTGAGCCCGGGCCTTCCAGGGCTTTCCACAAACCGTCGGCGTGACGCGCCGGGTCGAGTTTTTCCAGGCGAATGAAACGCCCTTCGATCAGTTGGACCGAGGGCGCCGGAACGCCTTTCCAGTCTGCGAGTGAAGTCGACATGGTGTTCTCCTTGAACCTTAAAGGGCTTTGCGAAACTGGATGAAACCGGGCCGTTCGGCGATGCGCTCGTAGAGCTGGATCGCGGTGGCGTTGGTTTCGTGGGTCAGCCAGTGGACCTTGCAGCAACCGTCGGCCTTGGCTGTGCTGYAGACGAATTCGATCAGTTGCCGACCGACGCCGGTGCCACGAGTTTCGGGTGTCACCAGCAAGTCTTGCAGGTAACAGGAGTTTTCGATGCTCCAGTTCGAGCGGTGATAGATGAAATGCACCATGCCCACCGCTTTGCCGTCGACCCAGGCCAGCGCCCCGTGGGTCGGTTCGCTCGGGTCGAGCAGGCGCTGCCAGGTGCTTTGAGTGACCGCCTCGGGCAGCTCGGTGTTGTAGAAGCGCAAGTAGGCTTGCCACAACGGCAGCCAGGCAGCGTGATCGTCGGCGGTGACCTGGCGGATGTCGATCTGACTCATGTTCATTCCTTAACGCGTCAAAGTGGCAGATACATGGAAAATTCCTTGGCGAATGCCTTCATCCTAGGCAGGCTAATGGTCTGTTGTAAGAGCCATTAATGACCAATTTCATAGGTCCATTGTCATGTCGAATACGCCGCTTCCCTCGTCGTTCAACCCGGCGGGTATCGAACTCGACCGCCGCCAGGGCCTGAGTCGACAGCTCTATCAAGCGCTGCGGGTACGCGTACTCGACGGACGATTGGCCAGCGGCACACGACTGCCGGCCAGTCGCGATCTGGCTACGGCCTTATCGATTTCCCGCAACAGCGTGGTTCGTGCCTACGATCAGCTTTACGCTGAAGGCTTCATCGAGGGGCGTGTGGGTGACGGGACTTACGTGGCGCAATTGCCTCAGGCGGCGTTGCCGGCGAAAAAATTATCCACAAAAGTATCCACAGGGTTTTCAATAGGGTTACCCACAACCTTATCCACAAATTGGCTGGATTTACCTGTTGTTCCATCCAGTAAAGTTATCCACAGCAGTGCTTTGGGGCGCGTTGAAAAGAATCATTTGGCTGTGCCGCCTGGTGGTCCGCCGCGCGCATTCAGGGTCGGCGTCCCGGCGTTCGATCTGTTCCCGTTCGAGGTTTGGGCCAAGCTGAATGCGGCTTTCTGGCGTAAGCCGGATTTACAGCAGCTGTGTTATGGCGACCCGGCAGGTGATGAACGCTTGCGCGGATTGATTGCTGCCTACTTGCGCAGCTCGAGAGGGATGCAGTGCGCCGCTGAGCAAATTGTGATCACCAGTGGCGCGCAGCAGGGGATCAGCCTTTGTGCACAGTTGCTGGTGGAGCCTGGCGATGGGGTGGGGATTGAAAATCCGGGTTATCGCGCTGCCGGCCATGCCTTCGCGGTAGCCGGTGCGCGGTTGCACGGTGTGCCGGTGGATGAGGAGGGGATCGACTGCAGCGCCTTGGCGCAGTTGAGCGATTGCCGGCTGGCTTACGTTACGCCTTCCCATCAATACCCGACCGGTGTGGTCATGAGTCTGGCCCGGCGTCTGGAACTGCTCGCCTGGGCCGAGGGCAACCAGGGCTGGATCATCGAGGACGACTACGATGGCGAGTACCGTTACAGCGGCGCGCCACTGGCGCCGCTGGCGGCACTCGATCGCCATGGGCGGGTGCTGTATGTCGGCACCTTCGGCAAGGTCGCTTTTCCGGCGCTGCGCCTGGGTTATCTGGTGCTGCCGCCGGGCCTGGTGGACGCATTCGCGCAGCGTCGGGCGGTGGATGTGCGGCATTC
Source organism: Pseudomonas sp. 05N434 (assembly GCF_056396965.1). Taxonomy (NCBI): domain Bacteria; kingdom Pseudomonadati; phylum Pseudomonadota; class Gammaproteobacteria; order Pseudomonadales; family Pseudomonadaceae; genus Pseudomonas; species Pseudomonas sp. 05N434. Next base: position 13,982 of record NZ_JBFTMK010000014.1, on the reverse strand, counting down.
CGAAGTGAGCACTCAAGCGGTGATGGCCGAGTTCATGGCCGCCGGGCATTTCCAGCGGCACATTCGCCGGATGCGGCGTGCCGCCCTCAGCCGTCGCAATTGTTTGCTGGGCGGCTGGCCGGCGGGGATGACCGGAGTGGGTAGCCTGCCCACCGTCTCCGCCGGGCTGCACATGACGGTTTCGGTGGACAGCCTGGCCCGCGAACGGCGACTGATCGAACAAGCGGAAAGTGTGGGTGTGGAGATCAATGGCTTGAGCAACTATTGGCTACCGGACTCCAGGACACCAGTCGATCAGCGCGCCGGTCTGGTATTGGGTTTTGCGGCGGTGCCAGAGCCAGCGATAGAGTCGGCGCTGGCACGGTTGCGACAGGTCTGGCGGGATTGAACGATGGCCTCCCGGTTTTTAAATGAACCGCTGATCTATGAAAAACACTGAGGCGGCGAGTGTGCGACTGATCTCGCCGCGATAAATGGCGATGAGTTCCTGATTGCTGCCACCCGCGCAGATCAAAGCCCCCCCTATTAGCCGTTGACCAAAAAAGACCCGCGATGGCGCGGGTCTTTGATTCACCGGGTGTTTCAGGTCCCGGACTTGATCTTGGTCCAGGCCCGGGTCCGTGCCCGTTCAGCATCGCGAGGCAAGGGTTGCAGGGTGTAAAGCGTGCTCATCGCCGTTTCGGTCGGGTACAGGTTCGGGTTGTTGCGAATCGCCGGGTCGACCATTTCCGTGGCGTCCTTGTTCGGGTTCGGGTAGCCGACGAAGTCGCTGACCGGTGCGATGACCTGGGGTTGCAGCAGGTAGTTGATGAAGGTGTAGGCGTCTTCCGGGTTTTTCGCGCCTTTGGGGATCGCGAGCATGTCGAACCAGATCGGCGCGCCTTCCTTGGGCAGGCGCATGTCGACGATCACACCATTCTTGGCTTCCTTGGCGCGGTTGGCGGCCTGGGAGAAGCTGCCGGAATACCCGACCGCGACGCAGATGTCACCGTTGGCGATGTCGGCCATGTACTTGGACGAATGGAAGTAGGTGATGTACGGCCGGATCTTCATCAGCAGCGCTTCAGCCTTGGCGTAGTCCGCCGGCTTCTTGCTGTTGGGGTCCAGGCCGAGGTGTTGCAGGGCCAGCGGCAGGATCTCCGAAGGTGAGTCGAGCAGGGCCACGCCGCACTGCTTGAGCTTGCTGATGTTCTCTTCCTTGAAGATCAGGTCCCAGCTGTTCACCGGTGCGTTGTCGCCCAGCGCAGCCTTGACCTTGGCCGGGTTGAAGCCAATCAGGATGGTGCCGTACATGTACGGCACGGCAAATTTGTTACCCGGGTCGTTGGCTTCGATCAGCTTCATCAGCTTGGGGTCGAGGTGGTTCCAGTTCGGCAGTTTGCTGCGGTCCACTGGCTGGAATACGCCGGCTTCGATCTGCTTGGCGAGGAACACGTTGGACGGCACCACCACGTCGTAGCCGGAGTTGCCGGTCAGCAGCTTGGCTTCCAGCGCTTCGTTGGTGTCGAAGATGTCGTAGACCAGTTTGGTCTGGGTGTTCTGAGCCTTGAAATCGTCCAGGGCTTTGGGGGTGATGTAGTCGAACCAGTTGTAGACCCGCAAAGTACGTTCTTCAGCATGGACGGCGCCACTGAGCAGTGTGGCGCAGAGCGCTGGAGCGATAAGACGCTTGAGTCTGTTCATTCTTCTAATTCCTCATTGGGCGCTTTCAAAACCTTCGAGAACGTTCACGGCGTTGATGCCGATTTCTTCTACCGCGTAACCGCCTTCCATCACGAACAGCGTCGGCTTGCCGAGGCCTGCGATGCGGGTACCCATCGCCAGGTAATCCGGGCTGTCGAGTTTGAATTGGGAGATGGGGTCGTCCTTGAACGTATCGACGCCCAGGGACACGACAACGATGTCGGCGCCGTACGTTTCGATCTCTTTGCAGGCTTGTTCCAGCGCGGCGCTCCAACGGTCCCAAGCACTGCCGGCGGGCAATGGGTAGTTGAAGTTGAACCCTTCGCCTGCGCCTTCACCGCGTTCGTCTTCGTAGCCGAGGAAGAACGGAAACTCGGCTTCTGGATGACCGTGGATCGAGGTGAACAGCACGTCGCTGCGTTCGTAGAAAATCGATTGAGTGCCGTTGCCGTGGTGGTAATCGACATCGAGGATCGCGACCTTTTTATGGCCCTGATCGAGGAAGGCTTGAGCGGCGATGGCAGCATTGTTGAGGTAGCAATAGCCGCCCATCAAATCGCTGGCGGCATGGTGTCCCGGTGGACGGCACAGGGCGAAGGCACTGCGGGCGCCGCGCTGGATCGCCGCTTGGGCCGTGAGGGCAACTTGCGCTGCGCTGTACGCCGCTTGCCAGGTGCCGGCGGTAATCGGGGCGCCGCCGTCGAAGCTGTAATAGCCGAGTTGGCCGTGCAGGCTGGTGGGCATGATTCGGCGCAAGGTGCGGGCCGGCCAGGTGTAGGGCAGCAAGTCGCCGTCGGTATTGAATGCGGTCCAGCGCGCCCAGGCGCCTTTGAAGAAGTCGAGGTAGTCGCGGCTGTGGATGCGCGCGATCGGATCAAGGCCAAAGTCTTTCGGCACTTCAACCGGGCCGAGGTTCTGGTCCTTGACCCGTTGCAATACGTGATCGGCCCGTGAAGGCATTTCGAAGCAGGGCATCAATTGCCCGTCCATCAATTCACAACGGCCGTGATGCAGGTGGTGATCGTCAGAGTAGATCGTCAGCATTGTTGTTCTCCGCAGGCTGATTCGGTTTGAACACAGTCTTGCGGCAGGCGACGTTTGGGAGAACGGCAGGAAAGGCCAAAAGGGGATCTATGTGGCCAAAACATTTGACCGAAATTCGCCCCTTATTGGCGCGGGAGTGCCCCGGTCCGGGGCAATAAAGTGCTCAAGCGCTTGGAATGGAGCCTGCCTCTTCCGGGAAGTACCGTTGCAGTACTTGCAGCATGTCTTCACGTTTGCGTTGTTTTAACCAAAAACGCATCACTGCCAGGTTGTCTCCCTTGCACTGGTGACCGGCGCGAGGGTCGGCGCCTTTTTCCAGCATCAACGTGAACAGGTCTAGCGTTTGTTGCTGGTAGGCGACAGGGTCCATTCCGCTCGACAGGTCCCGTCGGGCCAGGCGCAGCAGTGCCGGTTCGAGTACCTCTTCATTGCTGTTGCAGGTGCCTTCTCGATAACCCACGTCCAACTGTGCTCCGCTGTTGATCAACCGTGCAGCGGCAGGGTAGGCGCCGCTTTCGATTGTGAGGTAAAGCGCGGATCGACCTTCTTTCTTTTCTCGCAGGTCGAGGTTCTGAGGGTACTTGAGCAGCCAAGTGAACAGGTCGGAATCCATGATCGTGGCGTGTTGCATCAACACGGTTTCACCGTTCAGATCGGTCTCGTCGATGGCGGCTCCCGCTTCGAGCAAAAATTTTAGGCGCCGGGCCTTTTCGGGGTCTTTGCTTTCCCGGCGATCCTTGTACAGCGCCTGCATCACCAAAGGCTCGCTGCCATTAAGGCCTTGGGTCTTTGCGCCGTGCTCCAGCAGCAAGCGAGCGATTGCAAAGTTGGGTTTATCCAGTGAATGCAGCAACGCACTGCGCCCATCCTCGCCCTGGGTATCGGCAGGAATGCCGGCTTCCAAAAGACTGCGCACGCGGGTTTCATCCTGAGCGTCGACCGCTTGCAACAGCGGCCATTGAGCCTTGCAGGTTTGCGGATCGCCCTGGGTGATATTCAGCCTTTCCAGGACCCGATCGGGAATGCTCATGTCGCGTGCCAAGCGCAGGCCGCAGTAAATTCGGTAGTACTCCAACGCCTGTGCGTGGTTGGTGGTGTACGCGGGGGTCTTTTCGTACCAGGACCACTGCAGGTCTGCCATGTTCAGATAGGTCGGGATACGTTGAGGATCGCGGCGAATGACTTCCTTCAACAAATTGATGGTGACTTTGTCCGGCGTGTTTGCACTTCGCCAGAAAGCGATGTCATTAAGCAGGCCGGCGAAATCTTTCTGGTCGGCGCCGACAACGCGAAAGTCAGTGTTGAGAAACAGCTCTTCGACTTTCTTCAGGCCCGGGCCTTTGTCCTTGGCTTTGGCCAGTTGCTGGTGCAGCTCACGCAGTTGTTTCGCGCCGTCACCGGCGTCGTAGGGTTGAGCCGCAATGCTGAAACCGAATGCCTCGTCCGGGACGTGGTAACGCAGCGCCGGCCGCGAAGATTCCAATGCCTTGAGCCAGGCGTCTGAAGTGTCCGGGAGGGTCGCTTGCAGCGCCTGGAAAACCAGGTGCTGATCGTTTGGGAAGCGCCCGATAGCCAGCACCGGCGTGCCCGGATTGCGGCTGTCGACCAGCAGGTAACGTCTGGTGTCCCAGCCGTTGCGCCCACATTCAAAGCTCAGCTCGTTCACCGCGATGCCTGGCGCCAACTCGATATGCGAGGCGCTGGGACTCATGACGAGGTTTTCCTGACTTTTGGTGCAGTCATGGAATTCTTGCGCAGTCATCAGCGGTATCGGGCCGAGCTTATAGGCGCGCTCCCGATAGTTTTCATCGCGATAAACATTCAGATAAAACAAACCGCGATACTGGCTGAGCAAGCCGACCATGGGCGGTGAGACGCCCGTCGCACTTTCCGTGACGGCTGTAGGGACGATGGCAATCTTGTATTCGGGGGTATCGACCACGGCTTGAGGGGGCAGGCCAAACCAGTCCATTTGAATGGCCTGTGCGGCCAGGGGCAGGTTGAGCAGCAAGGCCAGCAAGGCAGCGCGCGTGCAAAGAGAAGAGAAGGGCATCAAGCAGGAACACCGGCAAAGATTGGGCTGCGTAATGTAGTTCAGCCCGGTCGGATGTGCCTGGTTTTATCTCAAGGCCGGAACTGGCTCGGTGCCACGCCACTCCAGCGCACAAACGCATGCCGGAAGCTCGCGGTCTCGCTGAACCCCAGTGCTTCGGCGATTTGATAGATCGGCAGTTGATCCTCGCAAAGCATGCGTTTGGCTTGCTCAAATCGCAGTTCATCGAGCAGTTCCTGATAGCTGCATCCCAGGTCCTTCAGATGTCGGCGCAGGGTGCGCGACGAGCAGTTCAGCTGTTCGGCCAGCCCGTCCAGACCCGGTGCCGCGCTCAGTTGCGCGGCGAGCAATTGGCGGATGCGCCCGAGCCAGGCCTGACGCCCGGTGAACTCGGTGTTTTGCTTGCGGCAGCGTTCGGCCATGGCCTGGTGGGTAATGGCGTCGGCCAGTGGCAGGGGGTGTTCGAGCCAGCGCTTGTCGAAGGCAAATCCGTTGGACGCTGCATCAAACTGCAACGGACAGTCGAAACGCTCGCTGTAGCGCGTCTGATAGTCCGGTGCCGGGTAATCGAAGCGAGCGCCAAGCAAAGGTAGAGGGTGGCCGAGCAGGTCTTCGCAGGTGACTTTCATCGAGACCAGGCAAAACTCGACATTGAACGGTGCCAGCGCGGGGTTTTCCCGATAGTCGCCCGCGGTGAGCCAGATGCGCTCGTCATCCTCCTCCAGGCTCAACTCGAACAGTGTTCCCAATAGCGCCGGGTAGTGCAGCGCCAACTGCAAGGCGTCACCTAAAGTGGCGCTGGTGAGTAAGGCGTACCCGAGCATGCCATAGGACGAAACGTGCATCCGCCGGCCCAACTCCAGACCGATATCGCGGCGCAGCGCGACGGCATTGGCGCACACCAGCATCTCTTGATTGGTGGTGATGCGCGTGTCCGCCCGGCTCAGATCCGCCACGCTGATGCCGCTGCCGGCCAATAACGCCTCGCTGGACAGGCCTTCGGCCTTGAAGGTGTTGAGCACCAGGGAGACGGCGTTGAGGGTGGTGAGGTGGGAGTGGAGCATGGAGTCTTCCAGCGTCGAGATGCTGGAACGGGAGCAAGTTATGTGCCCAATAACGATCTTGTGGGAGCGGGCTCCCACAAGGTTATGTGTTGTGTCAGCTCAGTTCGCCACACAGGTCGAGTTCGACCAGCCGCCGAACTTCAGCGGTTTCAAGCCCTGCACCGAGCAGCCCATGCAACTTGCCGAGCGCCGCCTCGCGAGTCATGCCGCCACCGGACAACAGGCCGGCATCGCGCAAGCGGCTGCCCGCCTCATACACGTCGAGCTTCACGCCACCCTCATGACATTGGGTGACCGCAACCACTACCACGCCATTGTCTCGTGCCCGTTCCAGGCTGGCGATAAACCCGGGGTTGTCGCTTGGTCCGGTACCGCTGCCATAACATTCCAGCACCAGACCCTGAATACCGCTGTTGAGCAGGCCATCCAGTTGCTCGGCGCCGATGCCRGGGAACAACGGCAGCACCGCGACCTTCGCCAGTTGCCTTGACTGGTTGTAGTTCAGTTGGGCAGGTATCGAGGAAGCTTTCACGCCGCCGCCCTGACGCTCCAGTCGCTTGAACGGATGACGACCGAAACTGCGAACCTTGGCGCAGCGGGTCGGGTCGAGCAGTTCACCGTGGAAGTACAGATGAACACCCGGCGCCAGGCCTTGGCCAAGGGCACCCAGTGCACCACTGATGTTTTCCCAGGCATCACTGTCGGTCACGCCGGCGGGCAGCATGGAGCCGGTGAAACATACACGGGCGTTCAGGCCGAGCAACTGGAAGCTCATGGCCGCGGCACTGTAGGCCAGGGTGTCGGTGCCATGCAGGATCAGCACGCTGTCGCAGCCCTGGACATCAACGGCGTCGACCACCGCTTCACGCAGTTGCTGCCAGTACGCAGGGGTCATGTTGGCGCTGTCGATCAGTGGCGACATCTCGCGAAAGCGCCACTGCGGCACCACCAACTCAGGCTGGCTGTGCAGGTAGTCGCGCATCCGCGCTTCGAAACCGGACGCCGGGGCCAAGCCGTGGGCACTGGCTTGCATGCCGATGGTGCCTCCGGTGTAGAGCACCATGACGTGCTGCGCGGCAGGGTAAGAGGCGGAATTCATTGATGGGTCTCCTGGACGAATGCACCTTGCGCCGCAGCATGCCTGCGTGCGCAAGGTGTGTCACGTCGAGTGGCAGGACGCCACTCGTTGCGGTCTGTCGCGGCGGGTGGCGGGGAGCCACCCGCCAGGGCGATCAGCGTTGCGTGGCAGGCGTGCCCTGGGCTGCGCCTTGCTCGCGTGGAGCCGATTGGCTTGGGCTGGTCGGCCAGGCCTTCAGGTCCAGGTCCAGATCGGTGAATTTGCTGGAGTCGAACACTGGCTGCTTGACGCCGGCGCGGCGCTGCTCGTCGTAGTCGCGCATCACGCGCAGGCCGACCTTGAACAACATGGCCAGGGCCATCAAGTTGACGAAGGCCAGGCAGGTCATGGTGATGTCGGCGAAGGCGAACACGGTCGAAAGGTCCTGCATCGAACCCCATACCACCAGCGCCAGAACCAGGCCGCGGAAAACCATCAGCACGACGCGGTTGCGGCTGAGGAACTGCAGGCTGTTCTCGCCCAGGTAGTAGTTGTAGAGGATGCAGGTGAAGACGAACAGCGACAGCGCGACGCTGACGAACACGCGGCCCCAGTCACCGACCACGGCGGCCAGCGAGTTTTGGGTCAGGACGATGCCGTCACCTTCGAAGCCCGGGGTGTAGAAGCCCGACAGCAGGATCAGCAGCGCGGTGCAGGTGCAGATCACGAAGGTGTCGAGGAACACGCTGAAGGCCTGGACCACGCCCTGGGCGCCCGGGTGTTTCACGGCGGCCACGGCGGCGACGTTCGGCGCACTGCCCAGGCCTGCTTCGTTGGCGAACACGCCACGCTTCACGCCCATCACGATGGCGCTGCCGAGCAGGCCGCCGAAGGCTGGGTCGAGGCCGAAGGCGCTCTTGAAGATGGTTTCCAGCATGGCTGGCACGTGTTCGATCTGGGTGCCGATCACGTACAGGGTCACGCCGATATAGGCCAGGGTCTTGATCGGTACCAGCAGGTCGGACACCGCGGCGATGCGTTTGATGCCGCCGATGAAGGTGATGGCCAGCAGCACCGCCAGGACGATACCGGTGTGGCGTGGGTCGAAGGCAAAGGCGTTCTGCAGCGAGTGGGTCACGGTGTAGGACTGCAGGCCGATGAAGGCGAAGCCGTAGGTGACCAGCAGCAGGATGGAGAACACCACCGCCATGCCTTTCAGCTTCAGGCCGTGCTGGATGTAGTAGGCCGGGCCCCCACGGTACAGGCCGTCGCCTTCGGCGCGCTTGTAGACCTGGGCCAGGGTGCATTCGAAGAAGCTGCTGGACATGCCCACCAGTGCGGTGACCCACATCCAGAACACGGCGCCCGGGCCGCCGAGGGTCACGGCGATGCCGACACCGGCGATGTTACCGGCGCCGACGCGGCCGGCGAGGCTCAGCATCAGGGCCTGGAACGAGCTCAGCTGGCCTGCCTGGCCGTGAAGGGACTCTTTGAAGACACTGAACATGTGGCCGAAATGGCGGAACTGGACGAAACGCGAGCGGATCGTGAAGTAGCTACCGAGCCCGACAATGAGCGCGATCAGTACTTTCCCTGAGAGGAAGTCGTTGATGACTTCGAGCATGGATTATTCCTCGCTATTTTTTGTGTGTGCGAATACTGGGTGGTCGACACATCGCGTTACACCAGGTTGTGCGTGGCACAACAGGTGGGTCGAAGGTTCGTCCCTGTTCCATTTCGCGGGTTGTTATTAGTTCGGCTTTCGCATGGGCTTGGGTCTCGTTATCGACGACCGCTCACGCGAAGAGGGCCGGCACTATACATAGGAGAGTGCCATCCGTCTGCACAGTTGTGGTGCAATCGACGAAACGAAAGTGCTGCAAAATCAAAAAATCGCAGCCTTCGGCAGCCTCTACGGGTCTCTGTCAAACCCTGTAGAAGCTGTCGAAGGCTGCGATCTTGGCGGCACTGAAAACATTCAACATGTTCGTAAAATCCGCAAAGTGTTGGAAAAAAAAGGGCTTGAGGGAGTAAATCCCCAAGCCCTCAAAAGGTGAGAGGTGTCTAGTCCCTCGACCTGGTGAGCGTGCTCTTCAAAAGAGCCTGCGTTTGGTTAAGCCTTCAAAGGCACCAGACGCGGAGCAATCATGTTTTCCGGGCGCAGGATGTCGGCGAGCATTTCTTCGTCGAGCAAGCGTTCCTCGCGCACCAGTTCCAGCACGCCGCGGCCGCTTTCGAGGGCAACACGGGCAATGCGGGTGGCGTTTTCATAGCCGATGTACGGGTTCAGCGCGGTGACCAGGCCAATCGAGTGTTCGACCAGTTCACGGCAACGCTCTTCGTTGGCGGTGATGCCGACGATGCAGTGCTCGCGCAGCATGTCCATGGCACGTTGCAGCAGGCGGATCGAGTCGAAGATCTTGAAGGCGATCAGCGGCTCCATCACGTTCAGCTGCAGCTGGCCGCCTTCGGCCGCGATGGTCAGGGCCAGGTCGTTGCCGATGATCTGGAACGCCACCTGGTTCACGGCTTCAGGGATAACCGGGTTGACCTTGCCTGGCATGATCGAGCTGCCTGGCTGACGCGCCGGCAGGTTGATTTCGTTGATGCCGGTGCGTGGGCCGCTGGACAGCAGGCGCAGGTCGTTGCAGATCTTCGACAGCTTGACCGCGGTACGCTTGAGCATGCCGGAGAACAGCACGAAGGCGCCCATGTCGGAGGTGGCTTCGATCAGGTCGGCGGCTGGCACCAGCGGTTGACCGCTGATCAGGGCCAGACGCTGAACGGCCAGGGCCTGGTAACGCGGGTCGGCGTTGATGCCGGTACCGATCGCGGTGCCGCCCAGGTTCACTTCGGTCAGCAGTTCAGGCGCCAGGGATTTGAGGCGTGCCAGGTCTTCGCTCAGGGTGGTGGCGAAGGCGCGGAATTCCTGGCCGAGGGTCATCGGCACGGCGTCTTGCAGCTGGGTACGGCCCATCTTCAGGACGTGGCTGAATTCTTCACCTTTGGCGGCGAACGACTGGATCAGGCTGTCGAGGCTGGCCAGCAGCGCGTCGTGACCCAACAGCAGACCCAGGCGGATAGCCGTCGGGTAGGCGTCGTTGGTCGACTGCGCCATGTTCACGTCGTTGTTCGGGTGCAGGTACTGGTATTCGCCCTTGCTGTGGCCCATGGCCTCCAGCGCGATGTTGGCGATGACTTCGTTGGCATTCATGTTGGTTGAAGTGCCAGCGCCGCCTTGAATCATGTCCACCACGAATTCTTCGTGGAAATCGCCGCGGATCAATCGGGCACAGGCTTCGCTGATGGCAGCGTGCTTGGCTTCGCTCAGGTGACCCAGCTCGCGGTTGGCGTCAGCGGCGGCCTGTTTGACCATCGCCAGACCAACAACCAGTTTTGGGTAATGCGAAATCGGAACGCCGGAGAGACGGAAGTTGTTCACCGCTCGCAGGGTCTGGATGCCGTAATACGCTTGAGCAGGTACTTCGAGTACGCCAAGCAGGTCTTTTTCTGTGCGGAAAGATGCAGCGGAGGACATGATAGAAATCATCTCGATATGGACCCGGTCTATGCCGGAATAGCGCAAATGCTAGGCTTGAGAAGAATTTTGGGCCAATGCTGTTAAACACTGGGCTATGCACATTCGGCATAATGTCGGTGTGACGCCGCGTACGTGGCGAACGTGTGACCTAAATTGGTGCATGTCCGGGAGGGCGTGATGAATCTGGAAAGCAAATGGCTGGAGGACTTTAGTGCTCTGGCTGCCACCCGCAGCTTCTCCCAGGCGGCCGAAAGACGCTTCGTGACTCAGCCCGCCTTCAGTCGGCGGATCCGCAGCCTCGAAGCCGCGCTGGGGCTGACCCTGGTCAATCGTTCTCGCACCCCGGTCGAGCTGACGGCAGCGGGGCAGTTGTTTCTCGTGACCGCGCGAACCGTGGTCGAACAGCTGGGTGAAGTGTTACGTCATCTTCATCACCTGGAAGGCGGGCAGGGCGAGGTGATCCAGGTCGCCGCCGCCCACTCCCTGGCACTGGGTTTCTTTCCACGCTGGATCGCACAATTGCGCAACGAAGGGCTGAACATTGCCACGCGGCTGGTGGCCACCAACGTCGGCGATGCGGTGCATGCGCTGCGTGAAGGCGGGTGTGATCTGATGCTGGCGTTCTATGATCCGGACTCCGCGATGCAAATGGACCCGGAAATTTTCCCGTCACTGCATCTGGGAGACACTGAAATGCTCCCGGTGTGCGCCGCGGATGCTGACGGCAAACCGTTGTTCGACCTGGAAGGCGAGACCAGCGTGCCTTTGCTGGCCTACAGCGCCGGGGCATTTCTCGGGCGCTCGGTGAACATGCTGTTGCGCCAGCGTGCCCTGAGGTTCACCACTATTTACGAGACCGCCATGGCCGACAGCCTGAAAAGCATGGCGCTGGAAGGCCTGGGCATCGCCTGGGTGCCGCGCTTGAGCGCGCGCGCCGAATTGGCTCGCGGCGAGTTGGTCATCTGCGGTGGCCCGCAATGGCATGTGCCGCTGGAGATTCGGCTGTATCGCTGCGCGCTGGTGCGCAAGGCGAATGTGCGGTTGCTCTGGCGCAAGCTGGAAGGCGGCACAGCGCCAAACCCGGCAGGTTAATGTTTTTTTGTAGGAGCCAGGCTTGCCGGCGAAGGCGTCCGCGAGATCGCCTTCGCCGGCAAGCCTGGCTCCTACAGATTCAGGTCGATATGAACTATTTCAGGCTGACCCCGAAGTCAATAAAACCGGTACTTTGCGCCGTATGACAGATGGTCGTATGGGGGGCTGTTTATCTGCTTCATTGAGGTATACTGCGCGGCCTTCGGCCGGTTTGACTGGCCATAATTCGTACAATCAAGCCACGCATTTTGCGTGGCTTGTTGTTTTTTGACGCGCCTGCGGGCGCCCAGAGAGAAGAGGCACGACGATGAGCGCACTGGTTGGCGTGATCATGGGCTCCAAGTCCGATTGGTCCACCCTTAGCCACACCGCCGATATGCTGGAAAAGCTCGGCATCCCTTACGAGGTGAAAGTGGTCTCTGCCCACCGCACCCCGGACCTGCTGTTCCAGTATGCCGAAGAGGCTGAGGCCCGTGGCATCGAGGTGATCATCGCCGGTRCCGGTGGCGCGGCCCACCTGCCTGGCATGTGTGCGGCCAAAACCCACCTGCCGGTGCTGGGCGTGCCGGTGCAGTCGTCGATGCTCTCGGGCGTCGATTCGCTGCTTTCTATCGTGCAGATGCCAGCCGGCATTCCGGTCGCCACCCTGGCCATCGGCAAGGCCGGTGCGATCAACGCAGCGCTGCTCTCGGCGAGCATCCTGGGCGCCAAGCATCCGCAGTTTCATACCGTGCTGAAAAAATTCCGCGCTGAGCAGACAGACAGCGTCCTGGACAATCCAGACCCACGCATCGCCTGAGGTTGTTGACGATGAAGATCGGTGTAATCGGTGGCGGCCAGTTGGGTCGCATGTTGGCGCTGGCGGGCACTCCGCTGGGCATGAACTTCGCTTTCCTCGACCCTGCGCCGGACGCCTGTGCCGCTGCGCTGGGTGAACATCTGCGGGCCGATTACGGCGATCAGGATCACCTGCGTCAGTTGGCCGATGAAGTCGATCTGGTGACCTTCGAGTTCGAAAGCGTCCCGGCCGAAACCGTGGCCTTCCTGTCGCAATTCGTTCCGGTGTACCCGAGCGCCGAAGCGCTGCGCATTGCCCGCGATCGCTGGTTCGAGAAGAGCATGTTCAAGGACCTGGGAATTCCAACTCCCGCGTTCGCCGACATCCAGTCCCAGGCTGACCTGGACGCCGCCGTGGCTTCCATCGGCCTGCCGGCCGTGCTGAAAACCCGCACCCTGGGTTACGACGGCAAGGGTCAGAAAGTCCTGCGCAAGCCTGAAGATGTGGTCGGCACCTTCGCCGAACTGGGCAGCGTCGCCTGCTTGCTGGAAGGCTTCGTGCCGTTCACTGGCGAAGTCTCGCTGATCGCCGTGCGCGCTCGCGATGGCGAAACCAAGTTCTACCCGCTGGTGCACAACACCCACGACAGCGGCATCCTCAAGCTGTCCGTGGCCAGCACCGACCACCCGTCGCAAGCGTTGGCTGAAGACTACTCCAGCCGGGTACTCAAGCAGCTGGACTACGTCGGCGTGATGGCGTTCGAGTTCTTCGAAGTCGACGGTGGCCTCAAGGCCAACGAGATCGCCCCGCGTGTGCACAACTCCGGGCACTGGACCACCGAAGGTGCCGAGTGCAGTCAGTTCGAAAACCACCTGCGGGCCGTTGCCGGTCTGCCGCTGGGTTCGACGGCCAAGGTCGGCGAGAGCGCGATGCTCAACTTCATCGGCAAAGTCCCGGACACCGAGAAAGTCCTGGCCATCGCCGATTGCCATCTGCATCACTACGGCAAGGCCTTCAAGGTCGGCCGCAAGGTCGGTCACGCCAACCTGCGTTGTGCTGACCGTGCGACGCTTGCCGCGCAGATCCTCAAGGTCGAAGCGCTGATTGCCGAATAGTTTCATGTGGCGGCGGCGGAACCTTCCGAGGCCGCCGTTCTCTGATGGCAGGATGCCAAAGTCTGGCTAGGCTTTAGCCAATTCAATCAGAGGGAAATGCCATGGGAATTATCGGAACCATCTTTATCGGCTTGATCGTCGGCCTGCTGGCTCGGTTTCTGAAACCGGGCGATGACAGCATGGGCTGGATCATGACCATCCTGCTCGGTATCGGCGGTTCGCTGGCGGCCACTTACGGCGGCCAGGCCCTGGGCATCTACCATGCGGGTCAGGGCGCAGGGTTCATCGGTGCGCTGGTGGGCGCGGTGATATTGCTGGTGGTCTACGGCCTGATCAAAAAGAACTGATTCAAGCGACAAAGCCCTCTCTGCGCCAACACCGGAGAGGGCTAGAATGCTTGGCGTTATACCGTCCTTTCCTTTGCCGAGCACCTTCATGCGCCGTCTTCTGTTGACTCTTCTCTTCCTGGGCAGTGGTTTGGCCCATGCCGGCGAACTGCCGGAAACCGACTGGCTCGAACTGATGCCCAAGTCGGACCAGAAGGCCCTCGAGGCC
>NZ_JBFTMK010000013.1:0-43314 GCF_056396965.1 Pseudomonas sp. 05N434 | reverse complement strand
GTGATGGAGTCTGTTGCAGAGGGATATGAGTATGGCTGTCGGTAAGGTGAAATGGTTCAACAATGCCAAGGGGTTCGGTTTCATTAACACCGACGCCGGAGAAGGTCGCGACGAGGATGGCAAGGATATCGATTTCTTTGCCCACTTTTCGGCAATCAAGATGGATGGATACAAGACCCTCAAGGCCGGGCAAGCCGTATACTTTGACATTGTTCAAGGCCCCAAGGGGCTGCACGCCGTCAACATTACGGACAAAGTGGCCATTGACGCAGTAGCCGCCGCAGCCGCTACCAGCAGCCACGCCAAAGCCGTGAGCTGATTCATACCACCCAAGGCATCCAGTCATAATAAAACCGCCCGACTCGATCACTCGAGCCGGGCGGTTTTATTGCAGCCGCTCTTCGCTTACATGTGCGAGATCAGCGCATCACCGAAGCCCGAAGACGACACCAGTTTGGCACCGTCCATCAGACGCTCGAAGTCGTAGGTCACGGTTTTCGCACCAATGGCGCCATTGGTGCCCTTGATGATCAGATCGGCCGCTTCGGTCCAGCCCATGTGACGCAGCATCATTTCGGCGGACAGAATCAACGAACCCGGGTTGACCTGGTCCTTGCCGGCGTACTTCGGCGCGGTACCGTGGGTGGCTTCGAACATGGCCACGGTGTCGGACAGGTTCGCACCCGGCGCAATACCGATACCGCCCACTTCTGCCGCCAGGGCATCGGAGAGGTAGTCACCATTGAGGTTCAGGGTGGCGATCACATCGTACTCGGCCGGACGCAGCAGGATCTGCTGAAGCATGGCGTCGGCGATGGCGTCCTTGACGATGACGTTCTTGCCGGTTTTCGGGTTTTTGAACTGCATCCACGGACCGCCGTCGAGCAGGGTCGCGCCGAATTCTTCGGCAGCCACTTCGTAAGCCCATTCCTTGAAGGCACCTTCGGTGAACTTCATGATGTTGCCTTTGTGCACGATAGTCAGCGAGTCGCGGTCATTGTCGACCACATACTGCAGGGCCTTGCGCGCCAGACGCTTGGTGCCTTCCAGGGAAACCGGCTTGACGCCGATACCGCAATTCTGGTCGAAACGGATCTTGGTGACGCCCATTTCTTCTTTAAGGAACTTGATGACCTTGGTCGCCTCCGGCGAACCTGCTTTCCATTCGATACCGGCATAAATGTCTTCCGAGTTTTCGCGGAAGATGGTCATGTCGACGTCGCCTGGCCCTTGACCGCGTCCAGGGTTTCCTGAGGCAGCCAGGTGTCCTGATCGTAAACCTGAGTCGCTTTCTCCCCGGCGTAGACTTCCATCCAGGAAATTTTGCGCTCGCCGCCGTAGGCCTTCTTAACAGCAGCATCGACAACCTTGATCATGACCGGGCTGATATCAACGCCAATACCATCGCCTTCAATGAAGGGAATGATCGGGTTGTTAGGAACATTGAGAGAATGGTCCGCGTTGACGGTGATTTTTTCGCCGACGGCTGGAACCTGAATCTTCTTGTATCCCATGCTGAACTCCATTGTTTGGATTGAACATCTGGCTTCGTCCGAGCGTACCCCAGTTGAATCGGCGCGCAAACCCTATGTTCCGTCCATCTGCCGCGAAGCTGCACAGTTCGTGACGTACAAGCCTGAAAGTAAAGGGAAAAGCGCCAAACTCAAGCACACCATACAAGGCTACTCCCCACGCCTGCCTGCGACCTTTAGACCAATGGACGAGAATCGTTGCATATGAACCATCGGCAGATTGCCAGCTACCTATGTATAATGCCGCCGCTGACCACAGAGTCACGACGGCCGACCTCTCTGCCACTGGAAATGTAGCCGAGACTCTGGGCCCGGAAAAGCAGGATTGTTACCGCAGTCCACCCGCTTGACGCTCGACCGATGCACCCAACATCACCGCAAAGAAACCTCGACATTCGGCTCATGGATGACTTTGAACGAACGCGCTTACCCGGCGCCCCTCGAGTTTCTATGCACGCTTTAGCAAAGAAGAGAGAGTTAATCCGAATATGCCCACCCGCTCGAAGATCATCTATACCTTCACCGACGAAGCCCCAGCCCTCGCCACCTATTCACTGTTGCCTATCGTAGAGGCCTTCACCGCCTCCGCTGATATCGCCGTTGAAACCCGCGATATCTCTCTTGCAGGGCGCATCCTGGCCAGCTTCCCCGAGCAATTGGGTGACAAAGCAGTAGCCGACCACCTCGCCGAACTGGGCGACCTGGCCGTTACACCTGAAGCCAACATCATCAAGCTGCCGAACATCAGCGCTTCGGTTCCGCAACTGCAGGCCGCGATCAAAGAGTTGCAAGCCCAGGGCTATGCACTGCCGGACTACCCGGAAACCGTGACCAGCGACGCCGACAAAGAAGCCAAGGCCCGCTACGACAAGATCAAGGGCAGCGCCGTAAACCCGGTTCTGCGCGAAGGCAACTCCGATCGTCGTGCACCGCTGTCGGTCAAGAACTATGCGCGCAAGCACCCGCACAAAATGGGCGCCTGGGCCAAGGACTCCAAGTCCCACGTAGCCCACATGAGCACCGGCGATTTCTACGGCAGCGAAAAAGCTGCCCTGATCGACGCCGCTGACGCCGTTAAAATCGAACTGATCGCTCAAGACGGCACCACCACCGTCCTGAAAGAAAAAACCACCGTACAAGCCGGTGAGATCCTCGATTGCGCGGTCATGAGCAAAAACGCGCTGCGTAGCTTCATCGCCGCCGAGATCGAAGACGCCAAGGCCAAAGGTGTACTGCTGTCGGTTCACCTCAAAGCCACCATGATGAAGGTCTCCGACCCGATCATGTTCGGCCAGATCGTTGCCGAGTTCTATAAAGACGCACTGGCCAAACACGCTGACGTGCTGGCGCAGATCGGCTTCAACCTGAACAACGGCATCGGCGACCTGTACGCTCGCATCAAGGCCTTGCCTGCCGAGCAACAAGCGCAGATCGAAGCGGACATCCAGGCGGTTTATGCCGTTCGCCCATCGTTGGCCATGGTCAACTCCGACAAAGGCATCACCAACCTGCACGTGCCGAGCGATGTCATCGTCGACGCCTCGATGCCGGCCATGATCCGTGACTCCGGCAAAATGTGGGGCACCGACGGCCAGTTGCACGACACCAAAGCGGTGATCCCTGATCGCTGCTACGCCACCATCTACCAGGCGGTGATCGAAGACTGCAAGGCAAACGGCGCCTTCGATCCGACCACCATGGGCAGCGTGCCGAACGTTGGCCTGATGGCGAAAAAAGCCGAAGAGTACGGCTCGCACGACAAGACGTTCCAGATCAAGGCCAACGGCGTTGTTCGTGTCACCGACAGCAAAGGCACCCTGCTGCTGGAACAGTCGGTTGAAGCCGGCGACATCTTCCGCATGTGCCAGACCAAAGACGCGCCGATCCAGGACTGGGTCAAACTGGCCGTCAACCGTGCTCGCGCAAGCAGCACTCCAGCGATTTTCTGGCTGGACCCAATGCGCGCCCACGACGGCGTAGTGATCGAGAAAGTTCAGGCCTACCTGAAGGATCACGACACTTCCGGCCTGGACATCCGCATCATGTCGCCAGTCGACGCGATGAAGTTCACCCTGGAGCGCACTCGCTCCGGCCTCGACACCATTTCGGTGACCGGCAACGTATTGCGCGACTACCTGACTGACCTGTTCCCGATCATGGAACTGGGCACCAGCGCCAAGATGCTGTCGATCGTTCCGCTGATGAATGGCGGCGGTCTGTTCGAAACCGGCGCTGGCGGTTCGGCACCGAAGCACGTTCAACAGCTGCTGGAAGAAAACTTCCTGCGCTGGGACTCCCTGGGCGAGTTCCTGGCCCTGGCCGCCTCCCTTGAGCATCTGGGTGTGACGTACAACAACCCTAAAGCGCTGGTGCTGGCCAAGACCCTGGATCAGGCCACTGGCCAGTTCCTGGACAACAACAAGTCGCCATCGCGTAAAGTCGGCAACATCGACAACCGCGGCAGCCACTTCTACCTGGCACTGTACTGGGCTCAAGGCCTGGCCGCCCAGACCGAAGACGCTGCACTGCAAGCGCAATTTGGCGAACTGGCCAAAACCCTGACCGCGAACGAAGCAACCATCGTTGCCGAGCTCAACGCCGTTCAGGGCAAGCCAGTGGACATCGGCGGTTACTACCACGCCAATGCCGAGCTGATCAGCAAGGCCATGCGCCCGAGCGCAACCTTCAACGCTGCGATTGCTGCGTTGGTTTAAGGTTGTAAGGGAACATCACAAACCCCGGCCATGCGCCGGGGTTTGTGCTTTCAGCGTTGACAGCATTCAAATGTGAACACCGCCCCCCACAGGGAAAGCGCTTCAAATTCAACATCGAGGACATTTCATGGATTGGCTACCCCACATCACCGTCGCCACCATCGTCGAAGACAACGGTCGCTTCCTGATGGTCGAAGAATCCAAACACGGACGAACGGTGCTCAATCAGCCCGCCGGTCATCTGGACCCGGACGAAACCCTGATCGAGGCCGCCGTACGCGAAACCCTCGAAGAAACCGGCTGGGACGTCGAGCCAACCGGCGTAATAGGCATTTATCTCTACACCGCCCCGAGCAACGGAGTGACCTATCAACGCGTCTGCTTCACCGCCAAAGCGCTGAAACACCATCCCGACTATCAATTGGACGACGGTATTGTCGGCGCAAAATGGCTGACGCGTGACGAACTGCTGCAACAGCGCGCAAACTGGCGCAGTGAGCTGATCATCCGCTGCATCGATGATTATCTGGACGGTAAACACTTCAGCCTCGAGCTGATCCGCCCTTCTCTTTAGCCTTGCAGGCTTGAGCCTGCTAGAATCGCGTCCTTTTTCAAGACACTCATTAAATCCCTATGCGTGATCCAGCCCCTTCTGCCACACAAAAGAAGCGCGTCATTGTCGGTATGTCCGGCGGCGTGGACTCTTCCGTTTCCGCTCTCCTGCTGATCGAGCAAGGCTATGAGGTGGAAGGCCTGTTCATGAAGAACTGGGAAGAAGACGACGGAACGGAATACTGCACCGCCATGGATGACCTGGCGGACGCGCAGGCCGTTTGCGACAAGATTGGCATCAAGCTGCACACCGCCAACTTCGCCGCCGAGTACTGGGACAACGTGTTCGAGCACTTCCTGGCCGAATACAAGGCCGGCCGCACGCCGAACCCGGACATCCTGTGCAACCGCGAGATCAAGTTCAAGGCGTTCCTCGACTACGCCATGATGCTCGGCGCCGACCTGATCGCCACCGGCCACTACGTGYGTCGCCGCGACATCGATGGTCGCACCGAATTGCTCAAGGGCCTGGATCCGAACAAGGACCAGAGCTACTTCCTGCACGCCGTCGGCGGCGAACAGATCGCCAAGACCCTGTTCCCGGTCGGCGAGCTGGAAAAACCCGAAGTCCGCGCGATTGCCGAGAAACACGACCTGGCCACCGCGAAGAAAAAGGACTCCACCGGAATCTGCTTCATCGGCGAACGTCGCTTCAGCGATTTCCTCAAGCAATACCTGCCGGCCCAACCCGGCGAGATCAAGACCACCGACGGTGAAGTCATCGGCCGCCACCATGGCCTGATGTATCACACCATCGGCCAGCGCCAGGGCCTGGGCATCGGCGGCCTGAAAGACGCCGGTGAAGAACCGTGGTACGTATTGATCAAGGACCTG
This sequence comes from Pseudomonas sp. 05N434, assembly GCF_056396965.1. Taxonomy (NCBI): domain Bacteria; kingdom Pseudomonadati; phylum Pseudomonadota; class Gammaproteobacteria; order Pseudomonadales; family Pseudomonadaceae; genus Pseudomonas; species Pseudomonas sp. 05N434. Next base: position 37,622 of record NZ_JBFTMK010000013.1, on the reverse strand, counting down.
GAACACAACGAGCTGATCGTTGGCCAGGGCAATGCCCACCCGCAGCTGTTCTCCCGCGCCCTGCTCGCCTCGGACATCTATTGGGTCAACCCGATCGACTTGACCGAGCCGCGCAGGCTGACCGCCAAAGTGCGTTATCGCCAGAGCGACCAGCCTTGCACCCTGGAGAAGACCGCCACCGGCTACCGCGCCACCTTTGATGACCCGCAACGCGCGGTCACTCCGGGCCAATCCGTGGTGTTCTACGACGGTGAAATCTGCCTCGGCGGCGGCGTGATCGAAGTGGCCGAACCCTGGACCAGCAAGGACCATTCATGAGCCCGACTCAGGAGCAACTGACGGCCCTGGGCGGCGTGTTTCTCGCCGCCGTGCTGGTCGACAAGATAGCCAAGACCGGGCAGACCAACGAAGCCGGCCTGACTTGCATGCTCGGCAGCCTGTTGATTCGCGACCCCAAGGACACTCTGGAAGTGTATGGCGGCGACGACATCAATTTGCGCGAAGGCTATCGCGCATTGATCGGCGCCCTGGAACGCGATCCCAGCACCCTTCAGCGCGAACCGCTGCGCTACGCCCTGGCGATGCTGGGACTGGAGCGCCAATTGGCCAAGCGCAATGACATGCTGGACGTGATCGGCAAACGCCTGCCGCAGATTCAGTCCCAGGTCGAACACTTCGGCCCGGCCCACGAAAACGTGATCGCCGCTTGCGGTGCGCTGTACCAGGACACCCTGAGCACCTTGCGCCAACGGATTCAGGTGCATGGCGACATGCGCAACCTGCAGCAACCGAGCAATGCCTCGAAAATCCGCGCACTGTTGCTGGCCGGGATTCGTTCGGCACGCCTGTGGCGGCAGTTGGGCGGTCATCGCTGGCAGTTGGTGATCAGCCGACGCAAGTTGCTTAAAGAGCTTTACCCGCTGATGCGCAGCAGCTGAACCGCGCCTGCAATACCGTTTTGTAGTCAGTAACGCGTAATACGCCGGTCAGTTGGCAACGGACCGGCGGATATTTTTCATGTATGATACGCGCCCCATTTCGTTGCCCGACTGTCCGAGAACACCCCATGCAGCTCTCTTCGCTCACTGCGGTTTCCCCTGTTGACGGCCGCTACGCCGGCAAAACCCAGGCCCTGCGCCCAATTTTCAGCGAATACGGCCTGATCCGTGCTCGCGTTCTGGTTGAAGTGCGCTGGCTCCAGCGCCTGGCCGCTCACCCTGCCATCAGCGAAGTGCCGGCGTTCTCCGCCGAAGCCAACGCTGTGTTGAACACCCTGGCGGAAAACTTCTCTCTGGAGCACGCCGAGCGTGTCAAAGAGATCGAGCGCACCACCAACCACGACGTCAAAGCCATTGAATACCTGCTCAAAGAGCAGGCGGCCAAGCTGCCGGAACTGGCCAAGGTCAGCGAGTTCATCCACTTTGCCTGCACCAGCGAGGACATCAACAACCTGTCCCACGCCCTGATGCTGCGTGAAGGCCGTGATGACGTGATGCTGCCGCTGATGCGCCAGACCGCCAACGCCATCCGCGAACTGGCCCTCCGTTTCGCTGAAGTGCCGATGCTGTCGCGCACCCACGGCCAACCGGCATCGCCGACCACCCTGGGCAAAGAGCTGGCGAACGTGGTTTACCGCCTGGAGCGTCAAATCGCCCAAGTCGCCGCCGTTCCGCTGCTGGGCAAGATCAACGGCGCCGTCGGCAACTACAACGCTCACCTGTCGGCCTACCCTGAGATCGACTGGGAAGCCAACGCCCGCGCCTTCATCGAAGACGAACTGGGCCTGGGCTTCAACCCGTACACCACGCAGATCGAACCGCACGACTACATCGCCGAGCTGTTCGACGCGATCGCGCGCTTCAACACCATCCTGATCGACTTCGACCGCGACATCTGGGGCTACATCTCCCTGGGTTATTTCAAACAGCGCACCATCGCTGGCGAAATCGGTTCGTCGACCATGCCGCACAAGGTCAACCCGATCGACTTCGAAAACTCCGAAGGCAACCTGGGCATCGCCAACGCACTGTTCCAGCACCTGGCGAGCAAACTGCCAATTTCCCGCTGGCAGCGCGACCTGACCGACTCCACCGTGCTGCGCAACCTCGGTGTCGGCTTCGCCCACAGCGTGATCGCGTACGAAGCCAGCCTCAAAGGCATCAGCAAACTGGAGCTCAACGAGCAAAAGATTGCCGCCGACCTGGACGCTTGCTGGGAAGTATTGGCCGAGCCGATCCAGACCGTGATGCGTCGCTACAACATCGAAAACCCGTACGAGAAGCTCAAAGAGCTGACGCGCGGCAAGGGCATCAGCCCTGAAGCACTGCAAACTTTCATCGACGGCCTGGACATGCCAGCCGCCGCCAAGGCTGAGCTGAAACTGCTCACCCCGGCCAACTACATCGGCAACGCTGTAGCACAAGCCAAACGCATCTGATCGACCGCTCTACCCGCTTGAGACGCCCGGCGCCGCCGGGCGTTTTTATTCCCGTCTGAAAAGTGCATTTTTTCAATAGGTTACACATGAATCCTGACATTCCTCTTCAACTTCTGGGCGGCATCACGGCACGGGAATTCCTGCGCGACTACTGGCAGAAAAAACCCCTGCTGATCCGTCAGGCGATTCCTGATTTCGAAAGCCCGATCGACGCCGACGAACTCGCCGGCCTGGCGCTGGAAGAAGAAGTCGAATCGCGCCTGGTGATCGAGCACGGTGAGCGCCCTTGGGAATTGCGCCGCGGCCCGTTCGCCGAAGACGAATTCAGCAAACTGCCGGAACGCGAATGGACCCTGCTGGTGCAAGCCGTCGACCAATTCGTGCCGGAAGTTGCCGAACTGCTGGAAAACTTCCGCTTCCTGCCGAGCTGGCGCGTCGACGACGTGATGATCAGCTTCGCCGCCCCAGGTGGCAGCGTCGGCCCGCACTTCGATAACTACGACGTGTTCCTGCTGCAAGGCCACGGCAAGCGCAACTGGAAAATCGGCCAGATGTGCGACACCGAGAGCCCGCTGCTGCAGCACGCGGACCTGCGCATCCTCGCCGAATTCGAAGCCACCGATGAGTGGGTACTGGAACCGGGCGACATGCTCTACCTGCCGCCGCGCCTGGCTCACTGTGGCGTGGCTGTCGACGACTGCATGACCTACTCGGTCGGTTTCCGCGCCCCGAGCGCCGCTGAAGTGCTGACCCACTTCACCGACTTCCTCAGCCAGTTCCTGTCGGACGAAGAGCGCTACACCGACGCCGACGCCCTGCCGGCGGTCGATCCTCATCAGATCCAGCACGATGCCCTTGATCGCCTCAAAAGCCTGCTGGCCGAGCACATGAGCGACGAGCGCCTGCTGCTGACCTGGTTCGGCCAGTTCATGACCGAGCCGCGCTACCCGGAACTGGTGGTCGGCCCGGAAGAAGTCGAAGAGCAAGACTTCCTCAGCGCTCTCGAAGAAGGTGCCGTGCTGATCCGCAACCCGAGTGCGCGCTTGGCCTGGTCGGAAGTCGACGATGACCTGCTGCTGTTCGCCAGCGGCCAGAGTCGTTACCTGCCGGGCAAGCTGCGCGAGCTGCTGAAAATGATCTGCGCCGCCGACGCCCTACATGTCGATAACCTCGGCCCATGGCTGAGCGACGAAGACGGCCGTGGCCTGCTGTGTGAACTGGTCAAGCAGGGCAGCCTGGGGTTTGCCGATGAATAAGATTCACGTACGTGTCGCAGACTGGCAAAAGGACAACGCCGAGATCCGGCGCATTCGTGAAGCGGTATTCGTCGCCGAGCAATCCGTTCCTCCTGAACTGGAATGGGATGCCGATGACGCCACGGCGGTGCACTTCCTGGCCTTCGAAGGCGACTTTCCGATCGGCACCGCCCGCCTGTTGCCCGATGGCCACATCGGCCGGGTGTCGGTGCTCAAAGACTGGCGCGGCATGAAGGTTGGCGATGCGCTGATGCAAGCGGTGATCGGTGAAGCCGAGAAGCGCGGACTGAAGCAGCAGATGCTGAGCGCGCAAGTGCAGGCCACGGCGTTCTATGAACGCCTGGGTTTCAGCATGGTCAGTGAGGAATTCCTGGAAGCCGGGATTCCGCATGTGGACATGGTGCGTCACTCGACTTGATTCCCTGTGGCGAGGGGGCTTGCCCCCTCACCACAAATACATATCAAGAACACCACAAAACGCCCCGCCATTCTCGGATGCCGGGGCGTTTTGCTGTCTGTGATTCAACTCGCACCACGCCGGGCCGACAAACTGGCAATATCAAACCTTTGATTTGCGGAGAAACGGACATGTCCCTACGCACCCTGCTCACCACGCTGCTGCTGACCTGCAGTTTTTCGGTCATGGCCGCCACCGAGATCGTGCCCCTGAATTACCGCACCAGCGCCGACCTGCTGCCAGTAGCGCAGAACTTCATCGGCAAGGACGGCAAGGTCAGCGCCTACGGCAACCAGCTGATCGTCAACGCCGAGCCCGACAAGATCGATGAACTCAAGACCTTCCTCGCGCAACTCGACACCGCCCCCAAACGCTTACTGATCACCGTCGACACCAACGAAAACAACTTTCAGGGCGATCAGGGCTACTCGGTCAACGGTGCCGCACCGAATCAAACCCGCATCATCAATCGCAGCACCGACAGCCGTGAAGGCGGTATCCAGCAGATTCAGGCCAGCGAAGGCGCACCGGCGCTAATCCAGGTCGGCCAAAGCGTGCCGCTCACCAGCACTCAGACTGACGGCTATGGCGACCTGCGCAGCCAGACCGAATACCGCAATGTCACCCAGGGTTTCTACGTCACCGCCAGCGTCACCGGCAACATCGTTCACCTGGCTATCAGCACCAACCGTGACCGGATGAGCCAGGAACGTCCCGATGTAGTGAACGTGCAAAGTACCGACACAACTGTCAGCGGTCGACTGGGCGAGTGGATCACCCTGGCCGGCGTGAATCGTCAGACTCAGGCCGACAAACAGGGCCTGACCCGCAGCTACTCGACTCAGGGCCGGGATGACATGACTTTGCGGGTGAAAGTCGACACCTTGGACTAAAGCACCAAAAACTGACTGATTAGTCGTATTAGACCAAAGATGTAGTGCTTGAAAAAAAGCACTACAAAACGTTTGACGAGCCAAAAAAGCAAAGGCATGATGGCCTCGCTCCCGCTAATCAGAGGCCCTGGCAAGGGCTTTCGAGTCGCTGTTCGCACCCTACCCCGCGAGCCGATTCGTGTCTGTACCGCCCACAAGGCGTGTTTGACGAGGTTGCCGACTGGAACGAAGTTGTCCCGAGGGACGGAAGCGTAATTAGGTAACCCGGCTCCACACTGAAGTTCGCACCAAGGCCCACGACGCCCGAATGCGCTCGCCAGTTCGCCCTTACCTGCTCACCTCCCCCTCGAGCCCATCGTTCATCCCGTCGCCATCCCCGCCGAACCCGACTTGACCGCCTAAGCTTCTGGTCAGCGAGCAGCCATGTACGCCCCCAACTGAATGAGCGTATTTGGCACGCAGGAATTGTTCACCCAGAACCATTTTCGATTAAAGACGCGACGAGGTTTATCTCCATGGCACTGACACGCGAACAGCAAATTGCAGCCCTCGAAAAAGACTGGGCTGAAAACCCACGCTGGAAAGGCGTGAAGCGCAATTACTCCGCTGCTGACGTCGTCCGTCTGCGTGGCTCGGTTCAACCTGAGCACACCTTTGCAAAAATGGGCGCCGAGAAGCTCTGGAACCTGGTGACCCAGGGCGCCAAGCCATCCTTCCGTCCCGAGAAAGATTTCGTTAACTGCATGGGTGCCCTGACCGGTGGCCAGGCGGTACAGCAAGTCAAGGCTGGCATCCAGGCGATCTACCTGTCGGGCTGGCAAGTGGCTGCGGATAACAACTCCGCCGAATCGATGTACCCGGACCAGTCGCTGTACCCGGTGGATTCGGTTCCAACCGTGGTCAAGCGCATCAACAACTCGTTCCGTCGCGCTGACCAGATCCAGTGGAAAGCCGGCAAGAACCCGGGCGATGAAGGCTACATCGACTACTTCGCCCCGATCGTGGCTGACGCTGAAGCCGGTTTCGGCGGCGTGCTGAACGCTTACGAGCTGATGAAAAGCATGATCGAAGCAGGCGCCGCCGGCGTTCACTTCGAAGACCAACTGGCCTCCGTGAAAAAATGCGGCCACATGGGCGGCAAGGTACTGGTTCCGACCCAGGAAGCCGTGCAGAAGCTGACCGCTGCTCGCCTGGCAGCCGACGTCGCCGGCGTACCGACCATTATCCTGGCCCGTACCGACGCCAACGCTGCTGACCTGCTGACGTCCGACTGCGACCCGTACGACCAGCCATTCGTGACCGGCACCCGTACCCAGGAAGGCTTCTACAAGGTTCGCGCCGGTCTCGACCAGGCCATCGCTCGCGGCCTGGCCTACGCGCCGTACGCCGACCTGATCTGGTGCGAAACCGCCAAGCCGGATCTGGACGAAGCCCGTCGCTTCGCCGAAGCGATCAAAAAGGAATACCCGGACCAACTGCTGTCGTACAACTGCTCGCCTTCCTTCAACTGGAAGAAAAACCTGGACGACGCGACCATCGCCAAGTTCCAGCGCGAACTGTCCGCCATGGGTTACAAGCACCAGTTCATCACCCTGGCCGGCATTCACAACATGTGGCACAGCATGTTCAACCTGGCACACGACTACGCCCGCAACGACATGACTGCCTACGTGAAGCTGCAAGAGCAAGAGTTCGCTGACGCCGCCAAGGGCTACACCTTCGTGGCTCACCAGCAGGAAGTGGGCACCGGCTACTTCGACGACATGACCACCGTGATCCAGGGTGGCACGTCTTCGGTAACCGCACTGACCGGTTCGACCGAAGAAGAACAGTTCCACTGATCTGCTTCGCTTAAACAAACGGCCCTTGCGGACCGAATAAAAAGCTAACCGCAAAGCCGCTCATCTGACGCCCCGACTGGTTCGGGGCGTTTTTTTGCCTGGGATTCCCCTCCTCTCGCTCCTACAGGATCGAGCGCAGGGAAAAACCTTGATCCAGAGCAGTTTCACGATCAGGAAAACAAGGTAAAACCACCCCGCGCGCTACTTGCAGTAACGCGCATATAAGACAACTTCCCGTACCGCTGCTCGCTAAACAGTTTGAAAACCACACCAAATAACATTGATTATCATTTAGCGACAACTATGTTCGTTACATTCCCTACAAAACATATTTGACAAAACCCCCGCTAATGCCCGAACCGTATGGGCTACAGGGCTTTGGAGATGCGTCATGTCCTTATTCCAATAAATAATTTCGCTATAGGAATTTTACTTGCAGGGTGTTTAGCCATAAAATCAGCGGGATTGATTGCTGCGACATATCGTCACTGCCTTATTTCTTTATCAAGCTCAGAGACCTTTGCTCTCTGTTAAGGATTACCAGCATGCCCGAAGCGACCGGACTCATGGCCCACAACTGGGGCTTTGCCATTTTCCTTCTGGGTGTCGGCGGCCTTTGCGCCTTCATGCTCGGCGTCTCCAGCCTCCTCGGGTCAAAAGCCTGGGGCCGCAGCAAAAACGAACCGTTCGAGTCCGGCATGCTACCTACAGGTGGCGCCCGCTTGCGGCTCTCAGCCAAATTCTATCTGGTCGCGATGCTCTTCGTGATCTTCGATATCGAAGCCCTCTTTCTCTTTGCCTGGTCTGTGTCCGTCCGCGAAAGCGGCTGGACCGGATTCGTCGAAGCTCTCGTTTTCATAGCAATTCTGTTGGCAGGTCTTGTCTACCTATTTCGAGTGGGCGCCCTTGACTGGGCTCCGGCAGCTCGTCTTAAGCGGCAAGCGAAGCTGAAACAATGAGGCTTTGGCAATGCAATACAATCTCACCAGGATCGACCCCGATGCTCCTAACGAGCAGTATCCGATTGGCCAACGGGAAACCGTTTCCGATCCGTTAGAAGATCAAGTTCACAAAAACATTTTCATGGGCAAGCTCGAAGACGTGCTCAACGGCACGATCAACTGGGGGCGCAAGAACTCCCTGTGGCCGTATAACTTCGGTCTTTCGTGCTGCTACGTGGAAATGACCACCGCCTTCACGGCGCCCCACGACATCGCGCGCTTTGGCGCCGAGGTAATCCGGGCATCGCCGCGTCAGGCGGATTTCATGGTTATCGCCGGTACCTGTTTCATCAAGATGGCGCCGATCATTCAGCGTCTCTACGAGCAGATGCTCGAACCTAAATGGGTCATTTCCATGGGTTCGTGCGCCAACTCCGGTGGCATTCTTTACGTTGACCGAAAGCGATAAATAACCATGACTGCAGGCAGTGCTCTGTACATCCCGCCTTATAAGGCAGACGACCAGGATGTGGTCGTCGAACTGAACAACCGTTTTGGCCCAGAGGCGTTCACCGCCCAGCCTACCCGCACCGGCATGCCGGTGCTTTGGGTTGCCCGTGCCAAACTCGTCGAAGTCCTGACTTTCCTGCGCAACCTGCCCAAGCCGTACGTCATGCTCTATGACCTGCACGGCGTGGACGAGCGTCTGCGTACCAAGCGTCAAGGGCTGCCAAACGGCGTCGACTTCACTGTGTTCTATCACTTGATGTCGATCGAACGTAATAGTGACGTAATGATCAAGGTTGCCTTGTCCGAGAGCGACCTCAACCTGCCGAGCGTCACCAGCATCTGGCCGAACGCCAACTGGTATGAGCGTGAAGTGTGGGACATGTACGGCATTCACTTTGCCGGCCACCCGCACCTGAGCCGCATCATGATGCCGCCGACCTGGGAAGGTCACCCGCTGCGCAAGGACTTCCCGGCCCGTGCCACCGAGTTCGATCCGTTCAGCCTGACCCTGGCCAAGCAACAGCTTGAGGAAGAAGCCGCGCGCTTCAAGCCTGAAGACTGGGGCATGAAGCGTTCCGGCCCGAACGAGGACTACATGTTCCTCAACCTGGGTCCGAACCACCCTTCGGCCCACGGTGCGTTCCGTATCATCCTGCAGCTGGACGGTGAAGAGATCGTCGACTGCGTGCCAGACGTCGGCTACCACCACCGTGGTGCCGAGAAGATGGCCGAGCGCCAGTCCTGGCACAGTTTCATTCCGTACACCGACCGTATCGACTACCTCGGCGGCGTAATGAACAACCTGCCGTACGTGCTCTCGGTCGAGAAGCTGGCCGGCATCAAGGTGCCCGAGAAGGTCGACGTCATCCGCATCATGATGGCCGAGTTCTTCCGGATCACCAGCCACCTGCTGTTCCTGGGGACTTACATCCAGGACGTCGGCGCCATGACTCCGGTGTTCTTCACCTTCACCGACCGCCAGAAGGCGTACACGGTGATCGAAGCCATTACCGGTTTCCGCCTGCACCCGGCCTGGTACCGCATCGGTGGCGTCGCCCACGACCTGCCACGCGGCTGGGAAAAACTGGTCAAGGATTTCGTCGAGTGGATGCCAAAGCGTCTGGACGAATACCAGAAAGCCGCACTGGACAACAGCATCCTGCGTGGCCGGACCATCGGCGTCGCCGCCTACAACACCAAGGAAGCCCTGGAATGGGGCGTCACCGGTGCCGGCCTGCGCTCGACCGGTTGCAATTTCGACCTGCGTAAAGCTCGCCCCTACTCCGGCTACGAAAACTTCGAATTCGAAGTCCCGCTGGCGGCCAATGGCGATGCCTACGACCGTTGCATCGTTCGCGTCGAAGAAATGCGCCAGAGCATCAAGATCATCGAGCAGTGCCTGCGCAACATGCCGGAAGGCCCGTACAAGGCGGATCACCCGCTGACCACGCCGCCGCCTAAAGAGCGCACGCTGCAGCACATCGAGACCCTGATCACGCACTTCCTGCAAGTTTCGTGGGGCCCGGTCATGCCGGCCAACGAATCCTTCCAGATGATCGAAGCGACCAAGGGCATCAACAGTTATTACCTGACGAGCGATGGCGGCACCATGAGCTACCGCACCCGGATTCGTACCCCAAGCTTCCCGCACTTGCAGCAGATCCCTTCGGTGATCAAAGGCAGCATGGTCGCGGACTTGATCGCGTACCTGGGTAGTATCGATTTCGTTATGGCCGACGTGGACCGTTAAGCATGAACAGCACGCTTATCCTGACAGACCGTTTCGCCCTCAGCGAAACCGAGCGCTCGGCCATCGAGCACGAGCTGCATCACTACGAAGACCCGCGCGCGGCGTCGATCGAAGCCCTGAAGATCGTCCAGAAGGAACGTGGTTGGGTGCCTGACGGCGCGCTCTACGCCATCGGCGAAATCCTCGGCATCCCGGCCAGCGACGTTGAAGGGGTGGCTACTTTCTACAGCCAGATCTTCCGTCAGCCAGTCGGCCGTCACATCATCCGCGTCTGCGACAGCATGGTCTGCTACATCGGCGGCCATGAGTCGGTGGTCAGCGAAATCCAGAGCAAGCTGGGCATCGGCCTGGGCCAGACCACCGCCGACGGTCGCTTCACCCTGCTGCCGGTCTGCTGCCTCGGCAACTGTGACAAGGCGCCGGCGTTGATGATCGACGACGACACATTCGGTGATGTGCAGCCTGCCGGCGTTGCCAAATTGCYCGAGGGCTACGTATGACCCTGACTTCCTTCGGTCCAGCCAACCGCATCAAGCGTTCGGCCGAGACTCACCCGCTCACCTGGCGCCTGCGTGACGACGGCGAAGCCGTATGGCTCGACGAGTACCAGGCCAAGAACGGTTACGCCGCTGCACGCAAGGCCTTCGCCGACATGGCCCAGGACGACATCGTCCAGACCGTGAAAGACTCCGGCCTCAAGGGTCGCGGCGGTGCAGGCTTCCCCACTGGCGTGAAGTGGGGCCTGATGCCCAAGGACGAATCCATCAACATCCGCTACCTGCTGTGCAACGCGGATGAAATGGAGCCGAACACCTGGAAAGACCGCATGCTGATGGAGCAACTGCCCCATCTGCTGATCGAAGGCATGCTGATCAGTGCTCGCGCGCTGAAAACCTACCGTGGCTACATCTTCCTGCGTGGCGAGTACACCACCGCTGCCAAGCACCTCAACCGTGCCGTGGAAGAAGCCAAGGCAGCGGGGCTGTTGGGTAAAAACATTTTGGGCAGCGGCTTCGATTTCGAGCTGTTCGTCCACACCGGCGCCGGGCGTTACATCTGCGGTGAAGAAACCGCACTGATCAACTCCCTCGAAGGCCGCCGCGCCAACCCGCGCTCCAAGCCGCCCTTCCCTGCCGCCGTCGGCGTGTGGGGCAAGCCGACTTGCGTGAACAACGTCGAAACCCTGTGCAACGTGCCGGCGATCATCGCCGACGGCGTGGACTGGTACAAATCGTTGGCTCGCGAAGGCAGTGAAGACATGGGCACCAAGCTCATGGGCTTCTCCGGCAAGGTCAAGAACCCGGGCCTGTGGGAATTGCCGTTCGGCGTTACCGGTCGCGAGCTGTTCGAAGACTACGCCGGTGGCATGCGCGACGGTTACAAGCTCAAGTGCTGGCAGCCAGGCGGCGCCGGTACCGGTTTCCTGTTGCCGGAACACCTGGACGCACAAATGTACGCCGGCGGCATCGCCAAAGTGGGCACCCGTATGGGTACCGGCCTGGCCATGGCGGTGGACGACAGCGTCAACATGGTGTCCCTGCTGCGCAACATGGAAGAGTTCTTCGCCCGTGAATCGTGTGGTTTCTGCACCCCGTGCCGTGACGGTCTGCCGTGGAGCGTCAAGCTGCTGCGCGCGATCGAGAACGGTGAAGGGCAAGCCGGCGATATCGAGACCCTGCTGGGTCTGGTCGGTTTCCTCGGCCCAGGCAAGACCTTCTGTGCTCACGCACCGGGTGCCGTGGAGCCGTTGGGCAGTGCCATCAAATACTTCCGTCCAGAGTTCGAAGCCGGCATCGCGCCTACCCGCGCCGTCGTCCCGCCTCTGGCAAAGCCGATCGTAGTCGGCGCTTAACGCTTTAAAAAAGGCGAACGGTCCGTGCCGTTCGCCTTTCGTCCGATGACGCCTTTCGAGGCTGTTTGGATTTGGACGGATAACAAGATTCCATTAGCCACGCCCGCTGACACCGGGCCAACGAAGAACTTTGAACCATGGCCACTATCCACGTAGACGGCAAAGAGCTCGAAGTCGATGGGGCAGACAACCTGTTACAGGCATGTCTGTCGCTAGGCCTCGATATCCCTTATTTCTGCTGGCACCCAGCCCTTGGCAGCGTTGGCGCTTGCCGCCAGTGCGCGGTCAAGCAGTACACCGACGAGAACGACAAGCGTGGTCGGATYGTCATGTCCTGCATGACCCCCGCCACCGACGGCAGCTGGATCTCCATCGACGACGAAGAAGCGAAAGTGTTTCGCGCCAGCGTCGTTGAATGGCTGATGACCAACCAYCCKCACGACTGYCCGGTCTGTGARGARGGCGGTMACTGCCAYCTSCARGAYATGACGGTGATGACCGGCCACAACGAGCGCCGTTATCGCTTCACCAAGCGTACCCACCAGAACCAGCAACTGGGCCCGTTCATTTCCCACGAAATGAACCGCTGCATCGCCTGCTATCGCTGCGTGCGCTTCTATAAGGACTACGCCGGTGGCACCGATCTCGGTGTGTTTGGCGCCCACGACAACGTGTACTTCGGTCGCGTTGAAGACGGCACCCTGGAAAGCGAGTTCTCCGGCAACCTCACCGAGGTCTGCCCGACCGGTGTGTTCACCGACAAGACTCACTCCGAGCGCTATAACCGCAAATGGGACATGCAGTTCTCGCCGAGCATCTGCCATGGCTGCTCCAGCGGTTGCAACATCTCCCCGGGCGAGCGTTACGGCGAACTGCGCCGCATCGAAAACCGCTTCAACGGTTCGGTGAACCAGTACTTCCTGTGCGACCGTGGCCGTTTCGGCTATGGCTATGTCAACCGCAAGGATCGCCCACGTCAGCCACTGCTGGCCAACGGCGCGAAACTGAGCCTGGACGAAGCACTGGATAAAGCCGCCGACCTGCTGCGCGGTCGCAACATCGTCGGTATCGGTTCGCCACGCGCCAGCCTCGAAAGCAACTACGCGCTGCTCGAACTGGTCGGCGCCGAGCACTTCTACTCCGGTATCGAAGCCTCAGAGCTGGAACGCATTCGTCTGGTCATGCAGGTGCTCAAAGACAGCCCGCTGCCGATCCCGAACATGCGCGACGTCGAAGACCACGATGCGATTTTCGTCCTCGGCGAAGACCTGACCCAGACCGCTGCGCGCATGGCCCTGGCCCTGCGTCAATCGGTCAAGGGCAAGGCCGAAGACATGGCCGACGCCATGCGCGTTCAGCCATGGCTCGACGCCGCGGTGAAGAACATCGGCCAGCACGAGCTGAACCCGCTGTTCATCGCCAGCCTGGCTGAAACCAAGCTCGACGACATCGCTGAAGAATGCGTTCACGCCGCACCAGACGACCTGGCCCGCATCGGTTTCGCCGTGGCTCACGCCCTCGACGCCAGCGCACCGGCCGTTGAAGGTCTGGACGCCGAAGCTCTGGCGCTGGCCAAGCGCATTGCCGACGCCCTGCTCGCCGCCAAGCGTCCGCTGATCATTGCCGGTACCTCGCTGGGTTCCAAGGCGCTGATCGAAGCGGCGGCAAACATCGCCAAAGCCCTGAAGCTGCGCGAGAAGAACGGTTCCATCAGCCTGATCGTGCCGGAGGCCAACAGCCTCGGCCTGGCCATGCTCGGCGGCAACTCGGTCGACGAAGCGCTGCAAGCGGTAATCGACGGCCGTGCCGACGCCATCGTCGTGCTGGAAAACGACCTGTACACCCGCACCGACAAATCCAAGGTCGATGCTGCCCTGAACGCCGCGAAAGTGGTGATCGTGGCGGACCATCAGAAGACCGCCACCAGCGATCGCGCGCACCTGGTACTGCCAGCGGCCAGCTTCGCTGAAGGCGACGGTACGCTGGTCAGCCAGGAAGGCCGCGCCCAGCGCTTCTTCCAGGTCTTCGACCCGACTTACCTCGACGCGAGCATTCTGGTTCACGAAGGCTGGCGCTGGCTGCACGCCCTGCGTTCGACCCTGCTGAACCAGCCGATCGACTGGACCCAACTGGACCACGTCACCGCTGCCGTTGCTGCAAGCACGCCGCAACTGGCGCGTATCGTCGATGCCGCACCGTCCGCCGCATTCCGGATCAAAGGCCTGAAACTGGCGCGCGAACCGCTGCGTTACTCCGGTCGTACCGCCATGCGCGCCGACATCAGCGTGCACGAACCGCGTACTTCCCAGGATAACGACACCGCGTTCTCGTTCTCCATGGAAGGTTACTCGGGCTCCGCCGAACCGCGCCAGCAAGTACCTTTCGCCTGGTCTCCGGGCTGGAACTCGCCGCAAGCCTGGAACAAGTTCCAGGACGAAGTCGGTGGTCACCTGCGCGCTGGCGACCCGGGCACTCGCCTGATCGAAAGCACCGGTGATTCGCTGAACTGGTTCGCCAGTGTTCCGCGTGCGTTCAACCCGGCGCCAGGCACCTGGCAGGTCGTACCGTTCTTCCACCTGTTCGGCAGCGAAGAAAACTCTTCCAAAGCCGCACCGGTGCAGGAACGCATTCCGGCCGCCTACGTGTCGCTGGCCAAGTCCGAAGCCGATCGCCTGGGTGTCAATGACGGTGCCCTGCTGAGCTTGAACGTTGCCGGCCAGACTTTGCGTCTGCCGCTGCGCATCAACGAAGAGCTGGGTGCCGGTCTGGTCGCATTGCCTGCAGGTATCGCCGGCATTCCACCAGCCATCTTTGGCAAATCCGTTGACGGTCTGCAGGAGGCAGCGCTATGACCTGGTTCACTCCTGAAGTGATCGACGTAATCATCGCGGTCCTCAAGGCCATCGTGATTCTGCTCGCCGTAGTGGTTTGCGGCGCGCTGCTGAGCTGGGTCGAGCGTCGTTTGCTCGCCCTCTGGCAGGACCGTTACGGTCCGAACCGCGTCGGCCCGTTCGGCGCGTTCCAGATTGCGGCCGACATGATCAAGATGTTCTTCAAGGAAGACTGGACCCCGCCGTTCGCCGACAAAGTGATCTTCACCCTGGCACCGGTCGTGGCCATGAGCGCCTTGCTGATTGCCTTCGCGATCATCCCGATCACCCCGACCTGGGGCGTGGCGGATATCAACATCGGCATCCTGTTCTTCTTCGCCATGGCGGGTCTTTCGGTCTACGCGGTGCTGTTCGCCGGCTGGTCGAGCAACAACAAGTTCGCCCTGTTGGGCAGCTTGCGGGCCTCGGCACAAACCGTGTCGTACGAAGTGTTCATGGGCCTGTCGCTGATGGGCATCGTGATCCAGGTTGGCTCGTTCAACATGCGCGACATCGTTGAATACCAAGCGCAGAACATGTGGTTCATCATTCCGCAGATCTTCGGTTTCCTGACCTTCTTCATCGCTGGCGTCGCCGTGACTCACCGTCACCCGTTCGACCAGCCGGAAGCGGAACAGGAACTGGCCGATGGTTACCACATTGAATACGCCGGCATGAAATGGGGCATGTTCTTCGTAGGTGAGTACATCGGCATCGTGTTGATCTCGGCGCTGCTGGTCACGCTGTTCTTCGGTGGCTGGCACGGCCCGTTCGGCCTGCTGCCGCAGATCCCGTTCATCTGGTTCGCACTGAAAACCGCGTTCTTCATCATGTTCTTCATCCTGCTGCGCGCCTCGATTCCGCGCCCACGGTATGACCAAGTGATGGACTTCAGCTGGAAGTTCTGCCTGCCGCTGACCCTCGTCAACATGCTGGTGACCGCTGCGATCGTGTTGCTCAACACGCCCGCCGTCGCGGCTCAGTGAGGATAGAGAATCATGAAGTACATTTTTGACATCGTGCATGGCTTCTTCACCCAGCTTCGCAGCCTGGTGATGATCTTCGGCCACGCCTTCCGCAAGCGCGACACGCTGCAGTACCCGGAAGAACCCGTGTACCTGCCGCCGCGTTTCCGTGGCCGTATCGTCCTGACCCGCGACCCCGACGGCGAAGAGCGTTGTGTAGCCTGCAACCTGTGCGCCGTGGCGTGCCCGGTGGGTTGCATCTCGCTGCAGAAAGCTGAAACCGAAGACGGTCGCTGGTACCCGGACTTCTTCCGCATCAACTTCTCGCGCTGCATTTTCTGTGGCCTCTGCGAGGAAGCCTGCCCGACCACCGCGATCCAGCTGACACCGGATTTCGAAATGGCCGAGTTCAAGCGGCAGGACCTGGTTTACGAGAAAGAAGATCTGCTGATCTCCGGTCCCGGTAAAAACCCTGACTACAACTTCTATCGTGTTGCAGGTATGGCGATTGCCGGTAAGCCAAAAGGCGCCGCGCAGAATGAAGCCGAGCCGATCAACGTGAAGAGCTTGCTGCCTTAAGGAAGAACGATGGAATTCGCTTTCTATTTCGCATCGGGTATCGCTGTTGTGTCCACGCTTCGCGTGATCACCAACACCAATCCCGTGCACGCCCTGCTCTACCTGATCATTTCGCTGATCGCCGTGGCCATGACGTTCTTCGCCCTTGGCGCACCGTTTGCCGGTGTACTGGAAGTGATCGCCTACGCCGGCGCCATCATGGTGCTGTTCGTGTTCGTGGTGATGATGCTGAACCTGGGCCCGGCCTCGGTTCAGCAAGAGCGCGTCTGGCTCAAGCCCGGTATCTGGCTGGGCCCGGTCGTACTCGGCGGCCTGCTGCTGGCTGAACTGCTGTATGTGCTGTTCAGCCACTCCAGCGGCCAGGCCCTCGGCCACACCACCGTAGACGCCAAGGCCGTGGGCATCAGCCTGTTCGGTCCTTACCTGCTGGTGGTCGAACTCGCCTCGATGCTGCTGCTCGCCGCAGCCGTCACGGCGTTCCACTTGTTCCCCCTGATCGGTTTTGTGCTGCTGGCGTTCTCCCGGGGACGCCTCTCGGAAAACCTCTCGGCGCTGATCGGCGTCGGCTCCATCGGCTTGTCGGCGATCGTCGCGGCTTATGTGATCTGGCAATTCAACGTTGCACCGCCCGAGGGTGGCCACTACACCCTGGTGCTGTGGCAATGGATGGCGGTGGAAGGCTTCACGCCGAACTTCGCCCTGTACCTGGATGGTCTGTCCGTGACCATGCTCGGTGTGGTGGTGGGCGTGGGCTTCCTGATCCACCTGTTCGCGTCCTGGTATATGCGCGGTGAAGCCGGTTACTCGCGCTTCTTCGCCTACACCAACCTGTTTATCGCCAGCATGCTGTTCCTGGTCCTGGCCGATAACCTGCTGTTCGTGTACTTCGGCTGGGAAGGCGTGGGCCTGTGCTCGTACCTGTTGATCGGTTTCTACTACAGCAACCGCAACAACGGTAACGCGGCACTCAAAGCCTTCATCGTGACCCGCGTCGGCGACGTGTTCATGGCCATCGGCCTGTTCATCCTGTTCCAGCAACTGGGCACGCTGAATATCCAGGAACTGCTGGTCAAGGCGCCTGAGCACTTCAAGGCCGGTGACTTCTGGATCGTTCTGGCGACCCTGATGCTGCTGGGTGGCGCTGTCGGTAAATCCGCGCAACTGCCGCTGCAAACCTGGCTGGCGGATGCGATGGCCGGCCCTACTCCGGTTTCGGCACTGATCCACGCCGCGACCATGGTAACCGCCGGTGTCTACCTGATCGCCCGTACCCACGGCCTGTTCGCACTGGCGCCGGATATCCTGCACCTGGTAGGTGTCGTGGGTGGCGTAACGCTGGTGCTGGCAGGTTTTGCCGCACTGGTTCAGACCGACATCAAACGTATCCTCGCCTACTCGACCATGAGCCAGATCGGCTACATGTTCCTGGCCCTGGGCGTCGGTGCATGGGATGGCGCGATCTTCCACCTGATGACCCACGCCTTCTTCAAGGCGCTGCTTTTCCTTGCATCCGGTGCGGTGATCGTTGCCTGCCACCACGAGCAGAACATCTTCAAGATGGGCGGCCTGTGGAAGAAACTGCCACTGGCCTACGCCAGCTTCATCGTCGGCGGCGCGGCCCTGGCGGCCTTGCCTCTGGTGACCGCGGGCTTCTACTCCAAGGATGAAATCCTCTGGGAAGCGTTCGCCAGCGGTAACGAAGGCCTGCTGTATGCCGGTCTGGTCGGTGCCTTCATGACCTCGCTGTACACCTTCCGCCTGATCTTCATCACGTTCCACGGTGAAGCGAAGACCGAAGCCCATGCCGGTCACGGCATTGCTCACTGGCTGCCGCTGTCGGTGCTGATCGTACTGTCGACGTTCGTCGGCGCGATGATCGTTCCACCGCTGCACGGTGTGTTGCCGGAAAGCGTCGGCCATGCCGGCGGCGAAGCCAAGCACAGCCTGGAAATCGCTTCGGGCGCCATCGCCCTGTCCGGTATCCTGCTGGCCGCGCTGCTGTTCCTCGGCAAGCGTCGCTTMGTCACGGCCATCGCCAACAGCGGCATCGGCCGCTTCCTTTCGGCCTGGTGGTTCGCTGCCTGGGGCTTCGACTGGATCTACGACAAACTGTTCGTCAAGCCATACCTTGCGATCAGCCACATTCTGCGCAAAGACCCGCTCGACCAGACCATCGGTCTGATCCCGCGTATGGCCAAAGGCGGTCACACCGCCCTGAGCCGCACCGAGACCGGTCAATTGCGTTGGTATGCCGCCTCGATGGCTGCTGGTGCCGTGCTGGTAATCGGCGCCGTCGTGCTGGTAGCGGTCTGACTATGAACCTTGCGAACTTGCGAAAGGAAACGAGCCCGTCATGATTCTGCCATGGCTAATCCTGATCCCCTTCATCGGCGGCCTGCTGTGCTGGATGGGTGAGCGCTTCGGCGCCACCCTCCCCCGCTGGATTGCGCTGATCACCATGTCCCTGCTGCTCTCCCTCGGCCTCTGGCTGTGGGCCAACGGTGACTATTCATTTGCACCAAAACCTGGCGCCGATCCGACCTGGGCGCTTGAGTTCAAACACGTCTGGATCCAGCGCTTCGGCATCAACGTGCACCTGGCCCTCGACGGCCTGTCGCTGTTGATGATCCTGCTGACCGGCCTGCTGGGTGTCCTCTCGGTACTCTGCTCCTGGAAAGAGATTCAGCGTCACGTGGGCTTCTTCCACCTGAACCTGATGTGGATCCTGGGCGGTGTCGTTGGCGTGTTCCTCGCCCTCGACCTGTTCATGTTCTTCTTCTTCTGGGAAATGATGCTGGTGCCGATGTACTTCCTCATCGCGCTCTGGGGTCACAGTTCTTCGGACGGCAAGAAAACCCGGATCTACGCGGCGACCAAGTTCTTCATCTTCACTCAGGCTTCCGGCCTGATCATGTTGGTGGCRATCCTGGGCCTGGTACTGGTCAACTTCAACGACACCGGCGTGATTACCTTCAACTACGCCGATCTGTTGAAAACCAAGATGTCGCAGACCACCGAGTACATCCTGATGCTCGGTTTCTTCATCGCCTTCGCGGTCAAGCTGCCAGTCGTACCGTTCCACTCCTGGTTGCCTGACGCTCACGCCCAGGCACCGACCGCGGGCTCCGTGGACCTGGCCGGCATCTTGCTGAAGACTGCTGCGTACGGCCTGCTGCGTTTCGCCCTGCCACTGTTCCCGAATGCCTCGGCCGAGTTCGCGCCGTTCGCCATGACCCTGGGTCTGATCGGGATCTTCTACGGTGCGTTCCTGGCCTTTGCGCAAACCGACATCAAGCGTCTGATTGCCTTCTCGTCCGTTTCCCACATGGGCTTCGTGTTGATCGGCATCTACTCCGGCAGCCAACTGGCACTGCAGGGCGCGGTCATGCAGATGCTGGCTCACGGTCTGTCGGCCGCGGCACTCTTTATCCTCTCCGGTCAGCTGTACGAGCGCACCCACACCCGCGATATGCGCGAGATGGGTGGCCTGTGGTCGAAGATTGCCTACCTGCCAGCCCTAAGCCTGTTCTTCGCAGCGGCGTCGCTGGGCCTGCCGGCGACCGGTAACTTCGTCGGTGAGTTCCTGATCCTCATCGGCACCTTCGCCAGCGCGCCATGGGTCACCGTGATCGCCACGTCCGGCCTGGTATTCGGTTCGGTCTACTCGCTGATCATGATCCACCGTGCCTACTTCGGCCCGTCGAAATCCGACGCGGTGCTGCATGGCATGGACGGTCGCGAACTGATCATGGTGGTTGGGCTTGCGGCACTGCTGCTTTACATCGGCGTGTACCCGCAACCGTTCCTCGATACCTCTGCCGCGACGATGCATGGCGTGCAGCAGTGGCTCGGCTCCGCCTTCACTCAACTCGCTTCGGCCCGGTAAGAGCGCTATGGAATTCACGACTCAACACTTTATCGCGCTTGCGCCGTTGTTGATCACCAGCGCCACGATCATCGTGGTGATGCTGGCTATCGCGTGGCGCCGCAACCACTCGCAAACCTTCCTGCTGTCGGTGGCAGGTCTTAACCTGGCCTTGCTGTCGATCCTGCCAGCCCTGAAAGTCGCGCCATTGGCCGTGACCCCGTTGCTGCAGATCGACACCTTCGCCTGCCTGTACATGGCGCTGATCCTGGTCGCCACCCTCGCCTGTGTGACCCTCGCCCACGCCTACCTGGGCGATGGCGGTACGGGCTACCCGGGCAACCGTGAAGAACTTTACCTGCTGATCCTGATGTCCGCCGCCGGTGGCCTGGTGTTGGTCAGCGCGCAGCACCTGGCCGGTTTGTTCGTCGGTCTGGAACTGCTCTCGGTACCGGTCTACGGTCTGGTGGCTTACGCCTTCTTCAACAAGCGTTCGCTGGAAGCCGGCATCAAGTACATGGTGCTGTCGGCCGCCGGTTCCGCGTTCCTGTTGTTCGGCATGGCCCTGCTCTACGCCGAAGCCGGCAGCCTGAGCTTCAACGGCATCGGTCAGGCCCTGGCGGCCACCGGCCTGCCTAGCCCGATCGCGCAACTGGGCCTGGGCATGATGCTGATCGGCCTGGCGTTCAAACTGTCGCTGGTACCGTTCCACCTCTGGACCCCGGACGTTTACGAAGGGGCTCCGGCACCGGTGGCAGCGTTCCTGGCCACGGCCTCCAAAGTGGCTGTGTTCGCGGTGATGGTGCGTCTGTTCCAGATCTCGCCAGCGGCGAGCAGTGGCGTGCTGAGCAACGTGCTGACCGTCATCGCCATCGCGTCGATCCTGTTCGGTAACCTGCTGGCACTGACCCAGAGCAACCTCAAGCGTCTGCTGGGTTACTCGTCCATCGCACACTTCGGTTACCTGCTGATCGCCCTGGTGGCGAGCAAGGGCCTGGCCGTGGAAGCCATCGGCGTGTACCTGGTCACCTACGTGATCACCAGCCTCGGCGCGTTCGGTGTGATCACCCTGATGTCCTCGCCGTACAGCGGCCGTGACGCGGATGCCCTGTACGAATACCGTGGCCTGTTCTGGCGCCGTCCGTACCTGACCGCCGTCCTGACCGTGATGATGCTGTCCCTGGCTGGTATCCCGCTGACCGCGGGCTTCATCGGCAAGTTCTACATCATCGCCACCGGCGTCGAGTCGCACCAATGGTGGCTGGTCGGCTCCCTGGTACTGGGCAGCGCCATCGGCGTCTTCTACTACCTGCGTGTGATGGTCACCCTGTACCTGATGGAACCGAACCTGCGTCGCCACGATGCGCAACTGCACTGGGAACAACGTGCAGGCGGCGTGATGCTGCTGGCGATCGCCGTACTGGCGTTCTTCCTCGGCCTGTACCCACAACCGCTGCTGAACCTGGTTCAACAGTCGGGGTTGGCGGGTTGATCGCTTAAGCGATACTCGGTAGAAAACAGAAACGGCACCTTCGGGTGCCGTTTTTGCGTTTGTGGGATTTGTTACCGCTGCCCTCCCCTCCTTCTGCAATCCCCGAAACCTCGCGCAGGAATGTCCGTTTCGTCCTACATCCAGCACTGCGCACTTGGCTCTATCTTGAATGACTGGCTGGATCGATAAATCAACGCGAGAAAGAACAATGAACCGTGACATTGTCGTTCCGTTGGCCGAAGCAAAAAACAATCTGCCCAAACTCGTCGATGATGCAGCAGCCGGACAGATCATCACAATTGCCAAACATGGTCGGGCTCTTGCGCGTCTGGTTCCTGTAGGCAAACCCAGAGGTCAGCGGATCGGAGCGATGAAAGGCAAACTGGTGCTTCCGGAAGACTTTGACACCTCACTGCCTGACGACATGCTCGATGCTTTTGAAGGCGCTCAAGAATGAGGCGTCTCGAAAACCTGGACATTGGTGGCCCTTGCCCCACGTTTCGAGTGCCGTTTTTGCGTTTTGAGATTGGAGCTTTCAGGCGCCAAATTATGCAGTGCTACTCAGGTCGGCCCCGAAGCCATCACAGTTTCTTCACCATAGGAACGCAGGCCAGTTGAAGACCGGAGGGGGAATGGTAAACCGCGGGCTCCTCCCCAATGTAACCACAGCGTCGATAAAAGTCGGCGGCATTCAAAGTCGCATCCAGACGGACTTCCACCAGGCCAAGATCCCGCGCCAGATCTTCGAGAAAGCCCACGATACGCTTACCCAGGCCTCGTTCCATAAAGTCAGGATGTATAAAGATTGCGCCGATTTCGCGGTTCTCCGGATCCAGCATGCCTGTCGCCACAGGCTCACCCTGAACGCACCCCAGATAGAAATATTTTTCCATGAGCACACAGTAACCGTCCTCTGCTGCCCCCGATGTCCAGGTCAGCATTTGCTTCTCGGTATAGGCACCGATGCATTGATGTCGGATGGCTAGCCGCCGTATGTCGAATGCAGTCTGGGCATCGCTTTGGGTAGCTTTTCTAATTTCGAACATTTCACTCTCCATCAGCCATGTGCAGACGGAGAATCAAAAAGCCCCGTCCATCTCTGGCGGGGCTTTGGGTAAGACGTCAAATACCAAGCACGTATGACCTTATGGCCCGCCGGAAGCGGTCATAAAGGAACACATCATGTTCATTCGGCGTCGATCATTCATCGGCAGATAGTGCTGTGGATGATCCGATGAGTCAATCGCGAACGCCCCTTCCCCCCGGCATTACCCGAACAGTCTCACCGGACTGGTCGCTTTGTCCTACAGGCGTTTTTACGGCCGGGGTTTACCTTGAAAACGGGGGACGAAAAGGATGGCATCGAAGCCTTGACCTATTCGATTATCAAGACAACACTATACGCAGGTGACGTACAGAACATGGATGCTCTATTTATCGAATTACCTGCGTTTCAGAAACACCGAGACGATTACCTGGATGACGATCTGTTTCACAGTTTCCAGTTGGAGCTGCTGAAAAACCCCGAAGCGGGCGATCTCATTGAAGGCACGGGCGGGCTGCGAAAAATCCGCTTTTCCGATCAACGTCGCGGTAAAGGCAAGCGTAGCGGGCTTAGGGTGATTTATTACTGGTGGTCAGGTTTCGATCAATTCTGGCTGTTCACCGTGTATAGCAAAAACGAGCAAGACGRCCTGTCGCCTTCCCAGAAAAAACTTTTCAGACAAACGCTGGATAGAGAAATCAACACGAGAACCCACTATGAAACGTGACATTTTTTCCGAACTGATGGAAGGCCTCGAAGCCTTGGCCGACGAGCGCCAAGGCAAGGTCACGCTGCGGACCCACAAGGTCAAGCTGCCGAAACTGGTACCCATCACTGCCGAGGAAGTGGTAGCCATCCGTCAACAGCTCAATCTTTCCCGGTCGGTGTTCGCCATGTATCTGCGCACCAACACCCGAACCCTCGAAAACTGGGAACAAGGACGGGCAACACCAAATGCCCAAGCCACGACACTGATCCGCTTGGTTGAACGCTTTCCGCAAACAATCGAACAACTCGCAGCGCTGACCTGAACGTGCAAGGTTGTCATTCCACGCACATGACGAAATTGTAATTCCCCCATCACCTTAGCGTTATCCGCAGCTTGCAACGATGTCACCCGGCGACCATGCCGGCGGGCCCTTGCCCGCCGAACAATAAAACCCACGCCGAAGCACGTTCCCGTTCTGCCGAACCCAAGGAGTGATTGATGGTTAACAATACAAAAATGTCGATAGCCGCTTTAGCGGTGGTTGTCGGCTCCGGGCCGTCCATGGTGTTGGCGGAAGAAAAACCCGAGGGGTTTATCGAGGGCAGCAGCCTGACGGTGCTCAACCGCAACTTATACTTCAATCGTGATCACCGTGACGGCCAGTCGAGTCCCACCGGCAATGGCTATTCCGAGGCCTGGGCTCACGCGGTCATCAGCAAGTTCGAATCCGGCTTTACCCAAGGCACCGTTGGATTCGGGGTCGATGCGTTTGCGATGATCGGCTTGAAACTCGATACCGGTGACGGGCGCAACGGTGGCCGTAGTTCTTTCGACGTGTTGCCGGTCGACAGCGATGGTCAGGCGCGGGATGAATACACCAAGGTCGGTGGCGCCGCCAAAGTGCGCGCCTTCGATACGGTGGTGAAGGTCGGCGATGTGTTCCCCGCCAACCCGGTGGTTGCGGCGGGTGACTCCCGACTGTTGCCGGAAAGCTTCCGGGGTGTCACGGCCACCAACACCAGTATCGAAGGTCTGTCGGTACAGGGTGGTCGCCTGCATGCGATGAGCCAGCCGGTGTCCAGCGACATGCGCGAAAACTTCGCGACCTTCTACGCCGGTCCAGTCAACTCACCGTGGATCGGCTATTTCGGTGGCGACTATGCACTGAACAAAAACCTCAGTTTCAGCCTGTATTCCAGTCGCCTCAAGGATGCCTGGAATCAGTATTACGCCGGCACCGCATGGACTTATCCGCTGTCGGATGACCTGTCGCTGTTCGGTGGCTTGAACTATTACAAGGCGGTCGACGAAGGCAAACAACTGCTCGGCGAGTTCGACAACAACATCTGGAGCGGCCGTGTCGGGGTGAAACTCGGCGCCCACTCCGTTGCCTTGTCGCACCAGCGCAACAATGGCAACGACGACTTCGATTACCTGCGCCAGTCCGACTCGATCTTCCTCGACAACTCCATCCAGTACAGCGACTTCAACTCGCCCAAGGAACGTTCCTGGATGGTGCGTTACGACCTCGATATGAGCAGCTATGGCGTGTCGGGTTTGTCGTTCATGACTCGTTACGCCCGCGGCACCGACGCCGATTACTCCAACGCCAACGCCGTTTACATGCGCCGCGATGCCGACGGCAACCCACTGACTGACCAGAAGCGCTGGGAGCGCGACATCGAAGTCAAATACGTGGTGCAGAGCGGCTCGCTGAAAGACATGTCTCTTCGTTTGCGCCAGGCCACCACCCGCGCCACGGCGTTTGAGTCGGATCTGGATGAAGTGCGGGTGATTGTCGAGTATCCGCTGGCGATTCTCTGACTTCACGGCTAATGCAAATTCACCTTTAGAAGCTCCTTGCTCCTTTGGTAAGAGGTGAATCTTTTGGCGTCCTTCGGGGCGCCTTTTTTATGCCCGTGAATTGAGCACTGCAGAAGCAGCCTTCGGCGACGCCTACAGGGTCGGCTTCTGTTTCGGGAGGGTTTGGTGTTGGCTTTTTCATGATTTCGGCATTCAGCGTGATGGTTAGAACTGACCCATTCGGTTCCACGCGAAAAGGAGGCAGCTGTACGCAGGTTGGAACCCGGGCCACTGAGCAAAACCCGACAGACTCGAAGTCTCCCGCGCACAGCCGCCATAACGGAGTGCACACATCAAGGTGCGCACGTCATGAAAGGCGCTTTTGCTTTCAGTGGAGCCGCGGGGTTCCAATTCCGATCACTGAATTGGCAGCGACAAACACAGGCTAGAGAGCGGACGTCCGACGGACAACCTGAAAACATTGTGGGAAGCCTCCCTACCTTCGCCATATCTGTTAAACATCCCGAATTGAAATACTCAACGTAGGTTGGAGGCCCTCTGTGCCCTCACCCGCCCTGTCGGCGGCAATCGCCTGCCACGGTGTATTTGATGGTATTGAGTTGGCCCTTTGAATCTTCATAGGTCATGGCAGTCGGCACCACGGAGCAGGCAACTTGCGGTCGCACAACGCTCACCACTTTGACCACATCCAACTTCATCCCGTATTCGTAATCTTTCACCACCGGCGCAGGTTTGCCCTGGTTGGCCGCGTATTGCTGCATGGCTTGGGCGTTGGCACTGAACGCCCTCTCAAACGTCCTGTCACCGCCGCCTTCTGCCAGCGCATTCAACGACATCGCCATCACACCGACGAACGCCATCAACTTAAAAACTTTCATATCCAGTACCTTCAAATCCAGGCTCAAAAAAAAGCCCACCATCGGCCTTCGATGACGGGCTAGTTCAGGTGCGACACGCTTACAAGTCTTTGGTCTTGTCGTCCTTTTTTTCATTCAACACGACGGGGTTACGCGCCTGTTCCTTGGCGACAAACGCCTCCACCGAACGGTCATTGGCCGCCATCATTTTCTCAAAGACTCTGTCGCCGCCACCTTCAGCCAAAACAACAGAAGACATCACCAACGCCGCTGCGAACGCACTCAGTTGTACAAGTTTCATGCTTGATTCCTCGTTTAATWAACTAACGGGATCAAGGTAACAATCCGAACCTTTCGTGACGGTGGCGCGCAAATTACATATCCGTTATGTAACCTGAAAGGCACCTGTGGCGAGGGAGCTTGCTCCCGCTGGGTCGCGAAGCGGCCCCTCCTTCACAAAAAAAGAAGGGGCCTGCTACGCAGTCCAGCGGGAGCAAGCTCCCTCGCCACAGATAGTGGTATGCCTGAAACATTGGCTTATGAGGTGGGACTCCTCTCCTCTTCACCTCGGTGCGCGAGCTGATACAGCGCCGGCAAAATCAGCAGCGTCAGGATGGTCGAAGACAGAATCCCGCCGATCACCACCGTCGCCAACGGTCGCTGCACCTCCGCACCCGTGCCGGTCGCCAAAGCCATGGGAATGAAGCCCAGGGACGCCACCAGCGCCGTCATCAACACCGGGCGCAGACGCGTGAGCGCACCCTCATTGATTGCATCAGCGAGCGAACGCCCCTCCTCCCGCAAATTGCGGATAAACGCGATCATCACCAGACCGTTGAGCACCGCCACCCCCGATAGCGCAATGAAACCAACGCCCGCCGAGATCGACAGCGGAATATCCCGCACCCACAAGGCCATGACGCCCCCGGTCAACGCAAACGGAATCCCGGTGAACACCAGCAAGCCATCCTTGAGGTTGTTGAACATCATGAACAGCAGCCCGAACACCAACAGCAAGGCCACCGGCACCACGATCTGCAAGCGTTTGGCCGCCGACTGCAACTGCTCGAACTGCCCGCCCCAGCCGGTCCAGTAACCCGCCGGAACCTGCACATCGCGCTCAATCACCTCACCGGTCTCTTTAACGAAGGAGCCAATATCGCGCCCACGCACGTTGGCGCTGACGATCACCAGCCGCTTGCCGTTTTCGCGGCTGACCTGATTCGGCCCGAGCACCAGATCAAGGCTGGCGACGTCCTTGAGGGCGATGAAGCCAATCTGATCGGCCGCGCCATTCAAAGGCGCCGGCACCGGAATCAGCAGCGCCGACAAACCTTCGATGTCCTTGCGCATGGCATCGGAAAGGCGCACCACCATGTCGAAACGCCGATCGCCTTCATACAGTGTCCCGGCCTGACGCCCGCCGACCGCCACCGCAATGGTGTCTTGCACGTCA
Organism: Pseudomonas sp. 05N434; assembly: GCF_056396965.1. Lineage (NCBI taxonomy): Bacteria > Pseudomonadati > Pseudomonadota > Gammaproteobacteria > Pseudomonadales > Pseudomonadaceae > Pseudomonas > Pseudomonas sp. 05N434. Next base: position 10,023 of record NZ_JBFTMK010000013.1, on the reverse strand, counting down.
CCGACGTTGAGCCCGTAACGCGCCGCCTTGTCGCGGTCGATGTTGATGGTCAGCACCGGCAGGCCAGTGGTTTGCTCGACCTTGACCTCGGACGCGCCGTTGACCTTCTGCATGGCGGCAGCGACCTTCGCCGCCGTAGCGTTGAGCACGTCCATGTCATCCCCGAACACCTTGACCGCCACATCGCTGCGCACGCCGGAGATCAGTTCGTTGAAGCGCAACTGGATCGGCTGCGACAGTTCATAGTTGCTGCCCGGCAGCGTCGCGGCGGCTTGTTGCAGTTCGGCCATCAGGGTCTCGCGGGACTTGCCCGGATCCGGCCACTGCGCCTTCGGCTTGAGCATCACGTAGCTGTCGGAGATGTTCGGCGGCATCGGGTCGGAGGCGATTTCGGCGGTGCCGGTACGGGCGAACACACGCTCGACTTCGGGCACCTTGTTGAGAATCAAGGTCTCCAGACGCTGCTGCATATCCACCGATTGCGTGAGGCTGGTGCCCGGCACGCGCAAGGCTTGCAGGGCAAAATCGCCCTCACTGAGGCTCGGCACAAACTCGCTGCCCATGCGGCTGGTGAGCACGCCGCTGAGCACAATCACAGCCAGCGCCGCCCCAACCGCCATGGCGCGATGGGACATCACCCACGCCAGCGCCGGCGCATAAACGCGACGCGCGCCGCGCATGACCACGCCCTCTTCTTCCTTGACCTTGCCGGTGACAAACAACGCGATGGCCGCCGGCACAAAGGTCACCGACAACAGCATGGCGCCCAACAGCGCGATGACCACGGTGAAGGCCATCGGGTGGAACATTTTCCCTTCGACACCGCTCAGGGCGAAGATCGGCAGGTACACGACCATGATGATCAACTGGCCGAAAATCAGCGGCCGCCGCGCTTCTTTGGCCGCCGCGAATACTTCGTGGAAACGCTCGGAACGGCTCAGCAAACGCCCGTGATGCTGCTGCGCATGGGCCAGCCGTCGCAGGGTGTTTTCGACGATCACCACCGCGCCGTCGACGATGATGCCGAAGTCGAGGGCGCCGAGGCTCATCAGGTTGGCACTGACTTTGTTGGTGAACATGCCGGTGAAGGTGAACAGCATCGACAGCGGAATGACCATCGCGGTGATCAACGCCGCGCGGATGTTGCCCAGGAACAGGAACAGAATCGCGATGACCAGAATCGCCCCTTCCACCAGGTTCTTTTTCACCGTGGCGATGGCCTTGTCCACCAGGTGCGTGCGGTCATACACCGGCACCGCGATCACGCCTTTGGGCAGGGAACGATTGATCTGTTCAAGCCTGGTCGCCACTGCCTGGGAGACCGTTCGGCTGTTTTCGCCGATCAGCATGAACACCGTGCCCAGCACCACTTCGCGACCGTTTTCGGTGGCGGCACCGGTGCGCAGTTCGCGGCCGATGTCCACGGTCGCGACATTCTTGATCCGGATCGGCGTCCCGTCGACATTGGCCATCACGATATTGGCGATGTCGTCAGTGCTCGCCACTTGCCCGGGCGCGCGAATCAGCAGCTGCTCGCCGCTGCGCTCGATGTAACCGGCGCCGACGTTGGCGTTGTTGCGCTCCAGCGCCGTGACCAGATCGGTGAGGGTCAATTTGTAAGCCGCCAGCCGCTTCGGGTCGGGGGCGATCTGGTATTCCTTGGCGAATCCGCCGATGGTGTTGATCTCGGCCACACCGGGCACGTTGCGCAATTGCGGCTTGATGATCCAGTCCTGAATCACCCGCAAATCGGTTGGCGTGTAGGCGGTGCCGTCGTCCTTCAGCGCACCGTCCTGCGCCTCCACCGTCCACAGGAAAATCTCCCCGAGCCCGGTGGAAATCGGCCCCATCAGCGCTTCCGCGCCCTCGGGCAATTGCTCCCTGGCGATCTGCAAGCGCTCGTTGACCAATTGCCGGGCAAAGAACAGATCGGTGCCGTCCTTGAAGATCACCGTGACCTGCGACAGCCCCGAACGCGACAGCGAACGGGTCTGCTCCAGCGCCGGCAAACCGGCCATGGCGGTTTCAATCGGGAAGGTGATGCGCTGCTCGGTTTCCAGCGGCGAGAACCCGGCCGCGCCGGTGTTGATTTGCACCTGGACGTTGGTGATGTCGGGCACGGCGTCGATCGGCAGTTTTTGGTAACTGGCGATGCCGAGGCCGGCCATGAGGAGAACGGCGAGCAGCACGATGATGCGCTGCTCGATGGCAAACTGGATCAGGCGTTCGAACATGAGAACCTTCCGGTCGAGGTTGACGGATCAGTGGGAGCCTTCAATGAGAGTGCTCGGCCGAGGCTTTGCCCAATTCCGATTTGAGGACGAAGCTGCCGGCACTGGCGACTTGCACGCCCGGTTCCAGACCTTGGGTGACTTCCACCAGACCGGCCGCGCGACTGCCCAGCTCCACCGCTTGCGCMTTGAAGCCGTCATCGGTGCGCACGAACACCGTGGGTTTGTCCTCGACGGTCTGGATCGCGGTTTCAGGTACGGCGACCCTGGCTTGGCGACTGTCGGTCGCCACCAGCGCGGTGACGAACAGGCCGGGGCGCCACGAGCCTTGCGGATTTTCCAGGGCCACGCGGACCGTTGCAGTGCGGGTCTGTTCACCGAGCAAACTGCCGACGTAGGCCACGGTGCCGGCGACTTCAGCGTTGAGTTCCGGGGCGCTGACGGTGACCGGTTTGCCCACTTGTACCTTGGTCAGCTCCTTGGGCGAAACGCCGAACGTCACCCACACCCGCGACAGGTCGGAGAGGGTAAAAGCCGCCGAGGTTTCATCGACCACCTCCCCCGGCGTCAGGTGTTTTTCCACCACCACACCGTCGAACGGCGCACGCAGTTCATAGCGATTGCCGCCGGTGGCGACCACGCTGCCGCTGAGCACGCTGATTTTTTGCCGGGCATTGGTCAGGGCAATTTCGGCTTCTTCCAATGCCTGGCGTGCCTGAAGGAAATCCTGCTCGGCGGAGATCTTGTCCTGCCACAGTTTTTTCTCGCGTTCGTAGGTGGTGCGCGCCAAGGTCAGGCGCCGCTGCGCGGCAGCCTGTTCGCTGCGCTGATCAGAGATCTGCTGACTGGCGATCACCGCCAGCAACTGGCCCTTCTTCACCGGCTGCCCAAGATTGACCGATACCGACTCGACCACCCCGGGCACCCGAGGCACCACGTGCGCGGTACGGTCCTCGTCAAAGCGCACTTCGCCGGGGAACGGCAAGCCGAGGCTGATGTTCTGCGCCCGCGCTTCGGCCAGTTGAATGCCCGCCGCTGCGATCTGTTCGGTGCTCAGCTCCAGGTGCCCTTCTTCTGTATGTTCACCGTTGGCTGCTGTGCCTTCTTCAGCGTGACCGGCGTGTTCCGCCGCTTCATCGGCGTGAGCGTCGATGGACGCATTTCCCGGCCACATCGAGCCAATACCAATGCCCAGCGCCAACGTCGCCGCAGCCACCACGATCAGTTTTTTTTCCATGGAAACTCCTCTGCGCCATACCATCGCGCAGTGATTTGAAAGATGAAATTCAAGGGCTGACGGTGAGGTCGCCGAAGATGCGTTCGATGCGTACTCGCGCGTCCGTCGCCTCGCTGACGGCCTGGATGTATTGGCTGCGTGCGCTGATCAGGGTGCGCTGGGCGTCGAGCACATCGAGGAAGCCGAACTTGCCCATTTCGAAACCGCGTGTGGCGCTGTCGACCGCACTTTGCGCGGCGGGCAGGATGGTCTGGTTGAACGCTTCGACTTCGCCATTGGCGGTCTGCCATTGCTCAAGGGTGGTCTGGATTTCCGTGCGCAAACGCAGCTCGGTGGCGTTGCGCAGGTCCCGCGCCTGATCGCTGCGCCGGGCTGCCGCCAGCACGTTGCCCTGATTGCGGTTGAACAGCGGAATCGGCAGCGACAGCCCGACCACGTTGACCCGCTCGCGCTCGGTTGCGCTGTATTGACTGCCAATGCTCACGGTCAGATCGGGAATGCGTTGCGACTTTTCCAGACCCAATGAGGCTTCGCGCTGATCGATCTGCAATTTGGCCAGACGCAGCTCGGCGGTCTCGTTCAGGCGCTCCAGCAATCGACTTGCCGATGGCACGGTGGGCATGCTTTGCGCGGCCGCTTGCACGGTGGTCGAGGTTGGCCACGGTGCGCCCATGACCTGCGCCAATTGCTGGTAGGCGTTGGCCCGATCGCGTTCGGCGCGGCTCAGTTCCAGGCGCACTTCGGAGAGTTGCACGTGCGCCCGGGTGCCTTCGACTGGCGATGATTTGCCGGCCTCGATGCGTCCTTGGGCGATGCGCAAACCGTGTTCGGCCAGTTGCAGCGACTGGCGGGACAACTGCAAGCGTTGTTGCGCGGTCCGGGCGCTGTTGAACGCCTGAATCACATCGGCGCGCAAGGCATTGCGCTTGCGCTCCCACTCGATCCCGGCGGCGTCCTGCGCGCGGCTGGCGACGTCGATCCGTGCACTACGTTTGCCGCCCAGTTCGATCGGTTGGCTGAGCATCACCGTGGTGGTTCGCGAATCGCGCCGGGTGTCTTCGGCCTCCCACGACACTTCGGGGTTGGGGATCAGACCGGCCTGTTTGCGCTCACCCTCGGCGATGCCGATTTCCCACTGCGCAGCCGCCAGATCCGGGTTACCGGCAAATGCCGTTTGCAGGGCTTGATCGAGGGTCAGGGTGGATGCATGCACAAGCCCCGTGCCGGCCAGCCACACAACGCTGGCCGTCACTGTCCTCGCTGTTTTTTTCAGGCGTGCTCGCGCCGTCCGTTCTTTTAAACCGGGCAATGGAAGACTTCCTTTATTCAAGAATCTTTGATGCCGCCACGGTAGGGTTTTGAACTTATCGGCAAGGTGACTGGAACATTACAAATCCGTCATCCACGGTTTATGGAAGTTGTTTTGATCTAGGATGCGAAGTGCGAAAGGCGACATAGCAATACATGGAAACAAATACACGGTAGTTATCTGCCAAACAGCACTTGCCTGAATGTGGCGCATGGGCATTCGGGCTTGCCTGCTGCGACAGGCTGTCGCAGACGACCCTATTAAGGGCTCAAGACCCAGCATTTCAGTTGACCCTGTAGCCACTACAGCCTTTACCTTGCACGCCATCACACAGGGAAACCGCCGTAGGAAACCAGCAACTCACAATCTCTAGTCGTTATTCAAATCCGTCCGGAAGCCCCTACAAAAACAACAACTTTCCTGGCCACCTTAATTAAATATCCATTAAATAAAAGTGGTGATAGATCATGCGAATCCTTGTCGTCGAGGACGAGCTTAAAGCTGCCGAATACTTGCATCAGGGACTGACGGAAAGTGGTTATATCGTTGACCACGCGGCCACTGGCGCCGATGGACTGCATCTGGCGCAACAGCAGGCATATGACCTGGTGATCCTGGATGTGAACCTGCCGGAACTCGATGGCTGGGGCGTGCTGGAGCAATTGCGTCGCACCCATTCCACCCGGGTGATGATGCTCACCGCGCGCGGGCGTCTGGCCGACAAGATTCGTGGTCTGGATCTGGGTGCCGACGATTATCTGGTCAAGCCATTCGAGTTTCCGGAATTGCTGGCGCGGGTGCGCACGCTGATGCGCCGCAGCGAAAACATCCCGGTGCCGCAGGTGCTCAAAGTCGCCGACCTGGAACTTGATCCGGGCCGTCATCGCGCCTTTCGCGGCGAGCAGCGCATCGACCTGACCACCAAGGAGTTCGCCCTGCTGCATCTGCTGATGCGCCAGTCCGGGGAAGTACTGACCCGCACCCAGATCATTTCGCTGGTGTGGGACATGAATTTCGACTGCGACACCAACGTGGTCGAAGTGTCGATCCGGCGTTTGCGGGCGAAGATCGACGACCCGTTCGACAGCAAACTGATCCACACCCTGCGCGGTGTCGGCTATGTGCTGGAGGCGCGGGAATGAAGCCGGCCAGCCTGTCGATGCGCCTGGGCCTGACGGTGAGTATTCTCGGCGCGCTACTGGTGGTGTTCCTGGCGATCCTTGCCTACTTTGCCCTGACCCATGAGTTGAACGCGTTATCCAGAAACAGCCTGGCCCAGAAGGTGGAACAGGTGGAACACAGCCTGTCGCTGTACGCCGATGCCGCAGAAATTCGTTCGGCGCCGCACATTCTGCTCGATCAGGTCATGGGCCATGACAACCTCACCCTGACGATTTATGACCGCAGTAACTTGCGCACGCCGCTGTTGAAATCCGGCTCCGGCATGGCCGACCCGCGCCTTGAACGCAAGGCAGTACTGGCTGCCGACGAACCACTGGCGTTCTCCGACGGCACCGACGATCAAGGCAAGCGCTACCTGACCGCTTCTCGGTTGGTCCGCATCAAGGACGGCACCCGCGTCCCGGTGCTGCTGTCGATGGACGATGCCCACAATCAGGCGTTGCTCAGCGCCTATCTGCGCTCGACGCTGATTGCTTTGCCGTTGCTGCTGATCTTCATCGGCCTCAGTGCCTGGGCCGCCGTACAGCGGGGGCTGATGCCGTTGCGCGAGTTTCGCAAAGTGGCGGCGATGGTCTCGACGCAAGACCTCGGCCATCGGCTGTCGGTGCTCGACATGCCCCAGGAACTCAGTGAGCTGGCCCAGGGGATCAACGTCATGCTGGATCGCCTCGACAATGGTGTGCAGCAGTTGTCGCAGTTCTCCGATGACCTGGCCCATGAACTGCGCACGCCGATCAACAATCTGATGGGCAAGGCACAGGTGACGCTGTCCCGGGAACGCACGGCCGAGGCGTACAAAAACGTCTTGGTGTCCTGCACCGAAGAGCTGGAGCGTGTTGCGCGGATTGTCTCGGACATGCTGTTTCTGGCGCAGGCCAGTAACCCCGCAGCGCTCACATCTTTCGAGTCGGTCGCCCTGGAAGAAGAAGTCGAAAAAGTGGCCGACCTGTTTTCCTTGTCGGCGCAAGACAAGCGCATCAGCCTGAGCGTGACCGGCAGCGCGCGCGTGCTGGGCGACCGGCTGATGATTCAACGGGCGATCTCGAACCTGCTGTCCAACGCCCTGCGCCACTGTCCGGCCGGGCAAACGGTTTCGCTGCACATTGAGCAAGAGGCGACACAGGTTGCACTGGAAGTCAGCAACCCCGGCGCGGGCATCGAAGCGCAGCATCTGCCGCACCTGTTCGACCGCTTTTACCGGGTCGACAGCAGCCGCTCCCGCTCACAAGGCAGCACCGGACTGGGCCTGGCCATCGTGCGCTCGATCATGAGCCTGCATCAGGGGGTGGCACAGGTTAAAAGCTCGCCTGGGACGTTGACGGTGTTTCGATTGGGATTTCCCACCCCCGATGAATAGATGCCCAGTCATTCAACCTGCATTTTTTCTGAAACGCCTTCATACGCGATAGGAAAAATCGTCGCGCGAAGAACCCTGAAGAGCCACAAAAGTCAGTCATCACGATTTCGCACCTCCATGCAGCTGAAATTTCCGACAAGTGCATGCGTCGAAATCGTTGGGGCGGGTATGTCCCGCAATACCGTCCCATTCAACACCCGCCGATGCGTCACGAAAAAAATCGTCAAGCCGACAATTGATGTGTACGTATTTCAACACCCCTTGAATATGGTTTTTGAAACTTCCTGTCATTTTTGACCGAGCCAATACCTGCCTTATACATTTGCTCCGTGCTCGATACAGCACATCCAATGTCTAACAAAAAGAGAGTTTAATCATGGGTTATATGGGTAACTGGAACGCCAACAAAGTGATCGACCTTGAACAACAGGAAGCGCCTACGCCAGAGCAGGTTGAAGAACTGCAACTGACTGRGGCTGAACAGTCCGAACTGGAAGCCGTATAAAAAACGGGGGGCCGGCGCCCCCCGTTTCTCGAGGGAGCGAACAATGGGTTTCACACTAGCCGAACGAGAACTCACCCTGGAGCAAGCTGAACAGCGGATTCACGCTGAACTTGATGGCTTGGGCCTGCGTGTCGACACCCGCACACTGGGTCAGCAGATTGTCGCGGTCCATGCCTCTGCCAGCTCCAGCGATCAGCACCACACCGCCAGGGGATCAGGTAAAGGCTACCCGCGCCACGCCCGTGTCGGTGCACTTTACGAAATGCTGGAACACTATTTAAGTGACCACTTGGATACATCCGACATTCACTATGTAGCCCCGCGCTATTTTTCCGACACATCACTATTTACTGACGACACTGCCCTGGCACTTATCGCCGAACAACCCAATGCCATAACAGCCTGCCGACAGTATACGAATGTTCTAAAGCACACTTCATTTACATACCCGGTCGCTTTATGCACACCCGGTTATTCACGACGAACACCGATACAAGACACAACCAACTATGGCGCACTGCAACGTTATGCCAGTAATAGCGGAACCGCTATTGGCGCAACTTACAACGAGGCGGTTTTGCATGCTGCCAATGAATGTATTGAGCGCGATGCGGTTTCGTTGTTCTTGCTGGAGCATTTTTACTACGAAAACCACGCGCCCCTGCGCCGCGTCGCACGCATGTCCGATCACGACGAGCTGGGTCGGCTGTGGCTGGACGCCGAAGCGGAGATCGGTGCCGAGATCGTCCTTGTCGACATCAGCACCGAATTCCTGCCGCGAACCTTTCTGGCCTTTTCAGCCGCGCCATGCACTCACCCGCGAGTCTTCGGCACCGGTTGCTCGATCGATGCCAGGCATGGCGCATGGCGAGCACTTACCGAACTGGTTCAGTTACATCTTTGGTCCTCGGAGCCTGAACTGAGAGACTATCTGAGCAACGCTCAGCGGCATCTGACGGCCTTTCCTCGCCTGTTGCGCTGCCTGCGATTCGATCTGCATCCGCTGTTGAACCTGTGCGAGCAACAAACGGTAGTCTTGCCCGATGCTCGTGATGAACGACCATTGGCCGAGCAAATCAGCTTGCTGGCCGAAGACCTGCATCGGTATGGGCGCACGCTGGGCATTGCACCGCTTCACCAGACCGCCCTCGGCACCACGCTGGTCAATGTCGTCATTCCGGGGCTGGAGCGATTTTTCGTAGTCTCCAGCGGCAACGTGGTTATCCCGCAGGCGCGGGGACGGCGCTTGGAAAGGCGACATGGAGCGCCGGCATGAACGCTCGATCGGCAACGACTGCCCTCCATCGAGAACAGCGCTTGGCTCAATCCTTCGTCCGTCATGTGGCATCCCCTGGCAAACTCGATCGTTACATCGAGCCCTTGGGGCCGGGGCTCCATCAGCTCTTCGTTCTGCGCGTGAATGGCTGCGACTGGGTGGGCCGAAAAGTCCTGCAACACACTGACACTGACGGCTGGCATATCAACAGCCTGCTCAGGCCCTGGATGTTGCTCGGACCGCTCGCTGAGTGGCATTGGGGCAATGAAGGTGCAGAGATCTATTTTCGAGGAGTTACCCGACAAGAAAAGGAAACGGCTTTCCACGTTGCGCAGACTAAACCGGACAGCGAGGTGTGTTTCCCGCTTCCTGTCACTGATGACACGGGCCTGGAGTTTGTTTGCCCGCCCGAATACTGGCAGTGCAATGAATCGCTCGCCAAGCAACTGGATGCCGACGAAAGCCACTTTCGCCAGCATTGCGCAACGTTACTCAAGACGATATCGAGTCCCGGCGCGGTGATCCATGATCCGGCGTGCTCGACTGGGGAATTCATTGCGCACCTGGCCCGCGAACTCCCCGACCGACATTGCCTGGGCTCCGATCGTTCGGCGTCGATGATCGAACATGCAAAAAATCGTCATGGCACCTCATCTGCCGAATTTTATCTGGCCGATGCCCGAAACATTGCCTCTGCCGGCATCAAATGTGATGTGCTGATACTGCGTTTCCTCAATGCCGAAGTCATGACTCGCGCCGATGCGCAGCAGACATTGCACGATATGGCACCGTGCGTGAATCCGGGAGGCACGATTATCGTTTTCGGCCATACGCCGGTACTGATTTCCGTTCCCTACATGGCCCAGATCCTGAAACTGCAGGTGATTTCCAGTGTAGCGGCCCGCCCCGGGCACACGGAGCTGTTC
>NZ_JBFTMK010000012.1:0-21147 GCF_056396965.1 Pseudomonas sp. 05N434 | reverse complement strand
CTTGTCACCGGCAATCGAACTCAGCGTCTGCATGTAGCGCAACTGCATGGCCCCCGGCTGACGCCCGAGCATTTCGGCAGCCTGCATGAGTTTTTCCGAGGCCTGCAATTCGCCTTCGGCGTGGATCACCTTGGCCCGGCGTTCCCGTTCGGCTTCGGCCTGTTTGGCGATGGCGCGAATCATCGATTCGTTGAGGTCCACGTGCTTGATCTCGACGGTGGCCACCTTGATGCCCCAGGCATCGGTCTGGGCATCGAGCACTTGCTGGACGTCGACGTTCAGCCGTTCCCGTTCGGCCAGCAATTCATCGAGTTCATGTTTACCGAGCACCGCCCGCAACGTGGTCTGAGCCAGTTGGCTGGTGGCCATGAGAAAGTCCTCGACCTGGATGATCGCCCGTTGCGGATCGAGCACGCGGAAATACAGCACTGCATTGACCTTGACCGAGACGTTGTCGCGGGTGATCACGTCTTGTGGCGGTATGTCGAGCACCACGGTCCGCAGGTCGACACGAACCATTTGTTGAACCGCCGGAATCAGCAGGATCAGACCCGGGCCCTTGACCTGCCAGAAGCGTCCGAGCTGGAACACCACGCCGCGTTCGTATTCGCGCAGAATGCGGAAAGTCGACCCCGCCAGTGCAATCAGCAATAACAGCAGCGCGGCAAAACCCAATTGCAGACCCATGACTATTCTCCACCCGGTGCCGCGTCAGTCGCGGCCACTTGCAGCAGTAGACCCTTGCGTGCCACCACCCGGACCTGTTGTCCCGGTTTCAGCGGTGTGGCACTCATGACTTGCCATTGTTCGCCTTGCAGGTGCACCCAGCCGACATAAGCATTGCCAGCCTGCAACGACGTTATCGGCGTCACGCTGCCCAGTAATTCGGCGTCGCCGCTGAAGTTGCGGCGCGGTCGGGTTTTCAAGGCGCGGATCAGCAGGAAAATCAGCAGTAGTGCGCTGATCAGCCCCAGGCCGATGATCAAGGGAACAGGCACTTCGGCATCGGTCAGAATCAGTGCGCCGATCACGAACATCACAATGCCGCCAAAACCGACCACGCCGAAATTGGGCAATGCCGCCTCGGCGATCATAAACGCGATGCCAAAGGTGATCAGCCAGATCCCGATCGGGTCGGGAACCAGCACTACAACGGTGTCCGCTGCGAAAACCGGTCCGCTCAGGGCCAACAGCAGCGCAATTACACAGCAACGAATGTTCACTTGACCCTCCGGGAGAGTCATCCGTCCGCGAGCCGTTCGTGGCTCTGTGTACAAGTCTAGTTGAGCCTGTGGCTGTATGAATTTTGACCAGTTGTTGACCGCCTCCGACGGGCGGATTTCCCGCCGGATTCCACCCGCGGGCCTAGACTTTTAATGGAGAGAAAAAATTCTAACCATCGTCCGCCATTCGTTGTTGCGGACACCGAGGTGCATCATGCGTATGGCAAAAACCGTGCAGACCAGCCTGGACAAGGCGCACTGCGAATATGACATCGTTTCCCATCCGCACTCGGCCAGCAGCCTTGAAACGGCGCGGCTCGCAGGCATTCCTGCTGAACGGGTGGCCAAATCGGTGATCCTCGACGATCGCCACGGGCATTACTTGATGGCCGTGCTGCCCGCCAGCCGTCACCTGGACCTGAGCAAAGTCCGTGGCAGCAGCGAATGGCAAGTCACCCGGGAAAGCAACCTGCCGCACCTGTTCGACGATTGCGAACGCGGCGCCGTGCCTGCATTGGGCRAATCCTATGGCCTGGACATGGTCATTGACCCGATGCTGACCCGGCAGAAAGACATCTACCTCGAAGCCGGCAACCACAACAACCTGGTACACATGAGCGTGCCTGAATATCTGAAAATGGTGCCGCATGCCGAGGTCTGCGAGTTGAGTCAGTCGGCCTAGTGTCGACATAACTGCCRTCGTCGCGGGCAAGCCTCGCTCCTACATTCGACCGCGCGTCCCTGTAGGAGCGAGGCTTGCCCGCGAATGGCCGCGCCACAGTCACCCATCCAATACGCGATCACAAAGGAGCGCCACATGGAATCCCCCACCCACAGCCTCCCGGCCCTGTTCAAACAACTCGGCCTGCCTGACGACCCCGAAAGCATTGATAAATTCATCGCTACCCACTCGCCGCTCAAACCCGAATTGCACCTGGCGGACGCGTTCTTCTGGAGCGAGAGCCAGGCAGAGTTGCTGCGTGAGGAAATTCTGGATGACGCGGATTGGGCGGAGGTGGTGGATCAGCTGGATGTAATGCTGAGGAAGGGGCGGGGGGTGTAAAAAAATCTGGAGAGAAATGGCGAAATGTAAAAAAACTGGTGAGTGGTAAAAAAAACTGGGCAGAAACTGAGTTTGTTAGCTTTTTCCGCGTCTGGCCGTTGCTCGCCAATTTGTTTCAAAACTTGACCAACTTTCCCCTCGAATGCCATATTGATAGTTAGCAAACTAACAGTGTGTGCATTCCCTCGTGCCAAAGAACCTCGCCGCTCTCCAGATGAACATCAGCAGCTCCATGGTGGTGGCCGCCAGGCATTGGCGGAAGATCTGCCAGACCACGCTGGTCAACTATGGGATCTCCGAAGCCTGCGCCGCCCCGCTATTGATGATCGGGCGCTTGGGCGAGGGTGTGCGGCAGGTGACGGTCGCGCAGGCGGCGGGGATGGAGAGCCCGTCTCTGGTGCGGCTGCTGGATCAGTTGTGTCATGCCGGTTACGTCTGCCGTACCGAAGACATTCATGACCGACGCGCCAAATGCCTGAGCCTGACCGCGACCGGTCGCGAGTTGGTGCAGGCGGTCGAAGCCGAGTTGGTGCGATTGCGCCAGGACGTGCTCGAAGGCATCGACCAGAGTGATCTGGAAGCGGCACTGCGGGTACTCAAAGCCTTCGAAGCGGCCAATCATCTGCCGGTGGTTCAGCCTTGAGCGGTTTTTTCACCGGCGTGCCCCCGGCGCGGGACTGGTTCTACGGTGTGCGCACGTTCGCGGCCTCGATGATTGCGCTGTACATCGCCATGCTCATGCAAATGCCTCGTCCGTATTGGGCGATGGCCACGGTGTACATCGTTTCCAGCCCGTTCCTCGGCCCTACCAGCTCCAAGGCGTTGTATCGCGCGGCGGGTACCTTGCTCGGTGCGGCGGCGGCGGTGTTTTTTGTGCCGATGTTCGTTCAGAGCCCTTATGTGCTGGTGGTGGTCATCGCGCTGTGGACCGGGATTTTGCTGTTCCTGTCCTTGCACCTGCGCACCGCCAACAACTACGCCTTGATGCTCGCCGGTTACACCTTGCCGCTGATCGCCTTGCCGGTGGTGGCTAACCCTTTGGCGGTGTGGGACGTGGCCGAGGCGCGGACCGAAGAGATCTTTCTCGGCATCGCCTGCGCGGCGGTCGTCGGCGCCATGTTCTGGCCACGGCGGCTGGCGCCGGTGTTCAACGACTCGGTGAACAAATGGTTTGCCGATGCCTCGACCTACAGCCTGCGTTTCCTTCGCCGCAATGTGCAGCCGGAGGAAGTCAGCGCCTTGCGTTCATCGATGGTGGCGAACTTCAACAGCCTGGAATTGATGATCGGTCAGCTGCCGCACGAGGGCGCGCGAGCGCAAACGGTGCGCAACACCAAGGAGCTGCGCGGGCGAATGATCCACCTGTTGCCGGTGATCGACGCCCTCGACGATGCGCTCTATGCCCTTGAGCGGCGCACGCCGGAGCTTGTGGATAAGTTCGCGCCACTGCTGACCGCAACCACCGAATGGCTTGACCACAAAGACGCTGATCTCGACCGCTGGCAGGCCCTGAAAAACCGGCTCGAAGCGCTGCAGCCAAGTGCCGAGGCGCTGGACGATCGCAAGCAATTGCTGTTTTCCAACGCGCTGTATCGCCTCGGCGAGTGGATCGACCTGTGGCAAGACTGTCGCAGCCTGCAATACGCCATTCAGTGCGAGAGTCAGGACAACTGGCGCGCGGTGTATCGGCACTGGCGCCTGGGGCGACTGTCACCGTTTCTCGACCGTGGCTTGATGCTCTATTCGGCGGCTTCTACGGTCACCGCGATCATCGTCGCCTCGGTGCTGTGGATTCTGCTCGGCTGGACCGACGGCGGCAGCGCGGTGATCCTGGCGGCGGTGGCGTGCAGTTTCTTTGCGTCGATGGACGACCCGGCGCCGCAGATCTACCGGTTCTTTTTCTGGACCGCGATGTCGGTGCTGTTCGCCGGCCTTTATCTGTTTCTGATCCTGCCGAACCTGCATGACTTCCCGATGCTGGTGCTGGCGTTCGCCATCCCGTTCATTTGCGTCGGCACCCTGACAGTGCAGCCGCGTTTTTATCTGGGGATGTTGCTGACCATCGTCAACACCTCGTCGTTCATCAGCATTCAGGGCGCCTACGACGCGGATTTTCTCAGTTTCACCAACTCCAACCTGGCCGGGCCCATGGGTTTGCTGTTCGCGTTCATCTGGACCCTGATCGCCCGGCCATTCGGTGCGGAACTGGCGGCCAAGCGCYTGACCCGTTTCAGCTGGCGCGACATCGTCGGCTTGACCGAGCCGGCCACGCTGGCCGAACACCGGCACATGGGCGTGCAGATGCTCGATCGCCTGATGCAGCATTTGCCGCGACTGGCCATGACCGGCCAGGACACCGGCATCGCCCTGCGCGAAGTGCGCGTGGCCCTGAATCTGCTGGACCTGCTCGCCTATTCGCCGCGAGTGCCGGGTGCGCCGCAAGCGCTGCTGCGCCAGGTGGTGGCTGAAGTCGGCGAGTACTTCAAGGCCTGCCTCGAGGCTGGCGAACGTCTGCCGGCGCCGAGTCCGTTGCTGATGACCCTCGATCGCACCCGCCGCGCCCTCGGCGGCCAAGGTGATGACGAAACCCGTCTGCATTTGCTGCACGCCTTGAGCGGCCTGCGTCTGGCGCTGTTGCCGGGCGTCGAGTTTGTCGGCACGGGCGAACTCGAAGAACCGCTTCCCCATGGCATCGATGGAGCGCCTTTATGATCGGTGATCTGGATATCAGCGGGGTGTTCCTGCCCACGCTGCTGGTGCTGATGGGCATTACCTATGTGTTGTTCCTGTTGGTGCACGGGGTGCTGACGCGCCTGCACTTTTACCGTCTGGTCTGGCACCGGGCATTGTTCAACGTGGCTCTCTACGCTGTGCTGCTCGGCGCCGTGGACTCACTCAGTCGATACCTGATGACATGAAAAAACCTTTATTGACCCTCGGCCGTGTGGTCCTGACGTTGTTGATCGTGACCTTCGCGATTGTCGTGGTCTGGCGCATGGTCATGTATTACATGTTCGCGCCCTGGACCCGGGACGGGCACATCCGTGCCGATATCGTGCAGATTGCCCCGGATGTATCGGGGCTGATCCAGCAAGTGGAGGTGCGCGACAACCAGTGGGTGAAACGCGGCCAGGTGCTGTTCAGCATCGATCAGGACCGCTTCAAACTGGCCCTGCGCCAAGCCAAAGCGGCGGTCGCCGATCGTCAGGAAACCTTGGCCCAGGCCCAGCGCGAGGCCAAGCGTAACCGTGGCTTGGGCAATCTGGTCCCGGCCGAGCAACTGGAAGAAAGCCAATCCCGGGTGGCGCGCGCCGAAGTGGCGTTGATGGAAGCGCAAGTGACGGTGGACAGCGCCCAGCTCAACCTCGACCGCTCGGTGATCCGCAGCCCGGTGGATGGCTACGTCAACGACCGGGCGCCGCGCTCTCAGGAGTTCGTCAGCGCCGGGCGCCCGGTGTTGTCGGTGGTCGACAGCAATTCCTTCCACATCGACGGCTATTTCGAAGAAACCAAACTGGACGGCATTCATGTCGGCCAGAGCGTCGACATTCGAGTGATCGGCGACCGTGCGCGCCTGCGCGGGCATGTCGAAAGCATCGTCGCCGGCATCGAAGACCGTGACCGCAGCAGCGGCAGCAACCTGTTGCCCAACGTCAACCCGGCGTTCAGTTGGGTGCGGCTGGCCCAGCGGATTCCGGTGCGAATCGCTTTCGATGAGGTGCCGGAAGATTTCCGCATGATTGCCGGGCGTACGGCCACCGTGTCGATCATCGACGATCAAATCGGAGGGCCGGCGAAATGAGCAGGGCCTCGGGTTTGGCGGTTGCCGGATTGGGCTTGTTGCTGTCGGCCTGTCAGGTAGTGGGGCCGGATTATCACTTGCCGGACGAGGCCGCCGTGCACCGTGAAGACTTTCAGGGCGACCTGGCGGTGAACGGCAAACATGTCGTCTCGGCACCGGTGCCCGCCGATTGGTGGCGGTTGTATCAGGATCCGCGTCTGGACCAATTGGTGCAGCAGGCCATGGCCTCCAACACCGATTTGCGGGTCGCGGCGGCGAATCTTTCGCGGGCTCGCGCTCAGGTCGACGAAGCGCAGGCGGCGGGCGGTTGGAGCGGCGGCGTGAAGGTCGGCGCCCAGCGTTTGCAGGAGTCCGGCGAAGCATTCTTGATACCGGAAAAAGTGCCCGTGGCCAACGTCGGCGATATCGGCATCACGACCTCGTATCAGTTCGACTTGTTCGGCACCTTGCAGCGCGGCATCGAAGCGGCCAAGGCCAATGCCGATGCGACCCAGGCGGCAGCGGACATCGCGCGCATCACCCTGGTGGCCGATGTGGTGCGGGCTTACACCCAGGTCTGCGCGGCCAACGAAGAGCGGGAGATCGCGCAGCATTCCCTCGACCTGCAAGCCCAGAGCACCTCCCTGACCCAGCGCTTGCGCGATGCCGGGCGCGGCGATGAAACCCAGGTCACCCGTTCGCAAACCCAATTCAAATCCTTGCGCGCCGAATTGCCGCGTTATGAAGCCGCACGTCAGGCCGGGTTGTTCCGCTTGTCGATGCTGCTGGCCAAACCGGTCGAGCAACTGCCGGCGGGCACCAGCGACTGCGCCGAGCTGCCGAAAGTTACCCAATTATTGCCGGTGGGTGACGGCGCCGCGCTGCTCAAACGCCGGCCAGACGTGCGCCAGGCCGAGCGCAAGTTGGCGGCGGCCACCGCCGGCATCGGCATTGCCACCGGCGAGTTGTACCCGGACATCAGCATCGGCGCGACCGTGGGCACGGTCGGCACCCTGGAAAACCTTGGCAAACCGTCGACCAATCGCTGGGGCTTCGGTCCGTTGCTGACCTGGACCGTACCGTCCAACGGCTCCCGCGCGCGAATCCGTGAGGCCGAGTTCGCAACTCAAGGCGCGCTGGCGCATTTCGATGGCGTGGTGCTCAACGCCATCCGCGAGACTCAGACCGGCCTGGCGCAATATTCCGCGCAACTTCAGCGTCGCGATGCGTTGGCGGACGCCGAACAGTCGGCGCAATTGGCGGCAGACCAGACCCACCGCTTCTTCCAGGCCGGTCGCGCGTCGTTCCTGGCGGACTTGCAAGCCACCCGCACCTACACCGATGCACGGGCGCAACTGGCCTCGGCCAACACCCAGGTCGCCATGAGCCAGATCGATTTGTTCCTCGCCTTGGGCGGCGGCTGGGAAAGCGGACGAACGCAAGGCTCACAACCCGGCAAACCCTGAGGCCGTTGCTATGCTTTGATTTGATGGGGTCGCGCGGCGAACCCGTCGATCAAGGCTTGCGTTGGTCATGGGGATCTAATAATGAAAAACCCTTACGCTCCCGGCTTCTGGTGCGCCATTGCGGCATTGGTTTTGCTGTCGGCCACCTATTTCTATGGCGTCATGCTGGCCCACCAGATCGACAAGGCGCTGATCTTCCTCGACAGCGCGGCGGCACTGATCGCCGTGATGGCCATCGTGGTGGTCGCCTGGGCTTCGCTCCAGAACCAGCGCATCAAGAAACGACAACTCGAACAAGGCAAAACCCTGGTACTGATCTGGGACACCAAGGTGGCTTTGCGTCGGGTAGAAACGGTGTTCGACCGATATTTCTGGGGCAGTTACTGGCAACCGGGGCGCACGTTTCAGGAAGTCATGGGCGAACTGACCGGCACGCCACTGGAAAAAAGCCTCGAAACCTTGAAGAAGCAATGCCAGGCGCTGGACAAGCAAGTGGCCGACGAGGGCTGGCACTGGCTCAACAATGCCCGAGAACTGTCCGATGTCGCCAACGCCATGGCCCGCGAACGCTATCAACTGGATTTCTGTGACCCACGCGCGGAAGTGACTGGCGGGGCGGTGATCAATCGGGATTTTGAAGTGCTGGTGTATACGTGGACCGCGCGGCTAAAAAGTTTTGATCATCAGCTTGATGAGATCGAGGTTCAGTATTCGTAAGGTTGTATTGGCAGGGCTGCTCGCGAAGGCGATTGAACGATCGCCGAAACTCTCCCCTGCCAGTTGTCCACAGGCCGCCGCAGCCCATGGACACTCTTTCACCTTTAATCATTGGGCCGTCCCACGGCGCAAATGCTAATCTCCTCGCCACTTTCAGCGCAGTCGTGACCGCGACCCGTTATGGGTTCAGGGAAGACGACCACACTTTCAACAATGGACATTGATCGGGTACTTCATGAATAAATCAGCAGGCGTGCTTCTAGGAATTGTCGTGGCCATCGGTRCAATCAGCGCGGGCGGCGCCTGGTACACCGGTAGCAAACTTGATGGGGTGCTGAACAGCTCGATCGCCGACGCCAACAAAGAACTGCATGCCGCGCTGGCAGGTTCCAACGGCACGGCGTCGCTGGAGCTGGTGTCGCTGGAGCGTCATGTGTTCAGCAGCACCGYGCACTACCGCCTCAAGGGCGAGGGCGAGATGTTTGGTGAAGCGCCGGTGGAGATGCTGTTCGTCGACCGCATCGAACACGGCCCGCTGCCGTTCTCGCGCCTGGTATCGTTCAAGTGGTTGCCAGTCCTGGCCACCAGTCACTATGAGCTGGAAAAAACCCCGCTGACCGAAAAGTGGTTCGCCGCCGCCAAGGACAAATCCCCGGTCAAGGGTGTGGTCAACATCGGCTACGACAACTCCACCAAGGGCTCGCTCGAATTCCTGCCGCTGGAAGCGGCACTGGATGACAAGTCCAACCTGACGTTCTCCGGGTTGAAACTCGACGTGGCCGCCAGCGCCCAGGCGCAAAAGGTCAAGGCCGACGGTTACATGGACAGCCTGAAGCTGACCACTGTGGCTGAAGACCAGACGCCGGTGCAGGTCGAGCTCAACGGCTTGACCCTGGCCAGCAACCTGAACAAAAGCACCTACGGCTATTACGTCGGTGACAACACCCTCGAGCTGACAAACAGCAAAACCACCTTTGGCCCCAAGCAATCGGTACTCGGTTTCAAGAACTTTGAAATGAAGAACCAGACTGGGGAATCAGGCACCAACGCTTCGGGGCGTGCCGATTACAAGGTCGGTGAAGTGTCCTTGAACGGCAAGGTTATCGGCTCTGCGCAGATGGCCATGAGCCTGAAAAACCTCGACATCCCGTCGACGATGTCGCTGATGCAGATCTATCAGACCAAACTGCAACCGTACGAGCGGGCCGCCGCCGAAGCCACTGCCGCCGGCCTGCCGGCGCCGCCGCTGAACCTGACCCCGGCCGAAGAGGCACAGGTCAAGACCGGTCTGGAGAAACTGCTGGCCGCAGGTCCCCAGGTGGCCCTGGAAAACCTGTCGTTCAACACCAGCAACGGCGAAAGCCGCGCCAACCTGGTGCTGGACCTGACCAAACCGCAATCCATGGACCTGCCGCCGGACCAATTGGTTAAGCAGTTGATCGCGTTGCTGGAACTCAACGTACTGGTGTCCAAGCCAATGCTCATTGATTTGCTCACCGTGCAGTCGCAAATCGACGGTCAGACCGATGCCAAGCTCATCGCCGATCAGGCGAGCGCAACCGCCGACATGTTCAGCAGCATGGCGGTCGGTACGCAACTGGCAAAACTGGACGGTAACAACGTCGTCACCAAGTTGCATTACGCCAACAATCAGGTGGACTTCAACGGCCAGAAAATGACCCTCGAAGAGTTTGTCGGTTTTGTGATGAGTAAGCTCGGCGGCACTGGCGACGTCACCATCCAGTAAAACCGCAGGCTTCAGCGCAACGCCCGGCCTCTGCAACACGCAGACGCCGGGCGTTTTGCTGTCTGGAGTTCCGAAACGGGATGAGGGTGAGGTCCGTCACGAATCTGAAGAAATATTGTGTCTTGAATTATTGACTACGCTTGCATGCAAGACTGTTTCGATAAAGCTTGGCCGGGTCTTTCGATCCGGCTTTCCGTCACAAGTGGGCAAGGGGCATTGCGACCCGGCTGGCCATGTAAGGATGCTGACGAATGCCGCGTATTGCTGGTCCCTTTATTCACCGTGGGCTGCGCCCCTTGTTTCGCGTTGCGCTGTGCGGCCAATTGTTGTGGCCGGTGCTGGCGCTCGCCGATACCCCTTACGATCAAATGGTTCGCGATGCGCGGGCCGGCAATTACACGCCTGCGCTGACGGTGTTGCGCCAGGTGCCGGTAAGCCAGGCCTCCACTGGCCAGATCAGCGATCACTTGCAGATCGCCAGTTGGGCCGGTCTGGATGCCGAAGTGGTACAGGTCTATGAAACCCAGGGACGTGATCGAGCGTTGCCGGTCCAGGCCCTGACTGCCACCGCGCGGGCCTATCGCAACCTCAAGCGTTGGGACTCGGCGACCCAGGTGTACAACAAGGCCCTGGCTCTTGAACCGCAAAATGCCGACCTGCAGCTGGGCCTGGCGATGACCCAGGCCGACGCCGGTAAACCTGACGAGGCGGTTGCCCGCGCCAGGGCTCTGGTGGCGGCGAAACCGGATGATCCTGGCCGCCGTCTGGCTTTGGCCTACGCCTTGACCCGCGCCGGTGCCACTTACGATGCGCTGTTTGAATACGACCAGGCCTTCACCCGCGCCGGCAGCAAACCCGAAGTCGCTCGGGAATACGTGATTGCCCTGCAACGCGCTCGTTTGCCGGAGCCGGCCTTGCGCCTGGCGCGTCAGCGGCCGGGGTTGATTGATCCGGTCACGCAACGCCGTCTCGAAGGTGACCTGGCCGCCGAACGCGTGCGCCTGGCCGAACTCGCCACCCGCAGCGAAAAAGAACGTTATGTGATCGCCGATCGGGCCCTGGCCGATTACGACCAGTTGCTGGCGACCTGGACGCCGGACCCTGCGGCCCACGATGACGTCATCCGCTGGCGAATCGACCGCATGGGCGCCCTCAAGGCCCGTGCACGCACCGCCGATGTGATCACCGAATACCAGAAGCTGCTCGCCGAAGGCGTGAAGATTCCGACCTATGCCCTGCGTTGGGTGGCGTCGTCCTATCTGGATCAGCGTCAGCCGGAAATCGCCACCGATTTGTATCGCCAGGTGCTGGTGGCGCCGGATGCCGATGTCGGCGATCGCCTGGAAGACAGCACCGCGCTCTATTACTCCCTGCTCGAAAGCGACAAGGCCGATGATGCGCGCAAGGTCGCCGAGGACCTGGCCAAGACCCAAAAGCCACGGGTCGAGCTCAAGGGCTTGCCGGTGGGCAACCCCAACGATGAATGGATGGACGCGCAGCAACTCGCCGCCCAGGCCGGCACCTACGGCGCCGACCTGCCATCGGGCGAGCAGCGTTTACAGGCGTTGGTGGATCAGGCGCCGGGCAACATCGGCCTGCGCCTGGCTCAGGCCGATCTGTACCTGGCCCGGGACTGGCCACGACGCGCCGAGAATCAGCTCAAGGAAACCGAGAGCATGGCCCCGCGGGATATCGGGCTGGAAGTCGCTCAGGGCCACACTGCCATGGACCTGCAGGAATGGCGGCAGATGGATGCGCTGACCGACGATGTGGTCGCGCGTTTTCCGGACAACCGTCAGGTGCAGCGTTTGCAGCGTCAGCGTGCGGTCCATGATATGGCCGAGCTGCGAGTGCAGGCCTACGGCGGCAAGAGTTATGGCGGCGGCAACGGCGATGTCGGGGCGGTCAACGGCAGCCGCGATTTCGGCATCGAAACCACGCTGTACAGCCCGCCCATCGATGAAGACTGGCGCCTGTTCGTCGGTGCCGGCTACGCCACTGGCGATTTCCAGGAAGGCACCGGCCACCATCGCTTCCAGCGTGTCGGGCTCGAACGCCGGACCCGTGACATGTCCCTGGAAGCGGAAGTTTCCAACCATTCCTACGGCTTTGGCGATAAACAGGGCGCGCGCCTGGCGATTGCCCGAGATATCGACGATCACTGGCAGTACGGCGGCAGCCTCGAATACCTGTCGGCACAAACGCCGTTGCGAGCGTTGAACAGCGACATCACGGCCAACGGCGGCAGCGGCTTTATCCGCTGGCGCGCCAATGAAAGCCGTGAGTGGAGACTGGCCGTCAGCCCCTCGCACTTCAGCGACGGCAACAACCGTATCGAAGCTGTGCTCACTGGTCGCGAGGGCATTTATCGCGCGCCGGGGCTGCAAGTCGACCTCGGTCTGGAAGTCGGCAGCAGCCATAACTCCAAGTCCGACGACGTGCCGTACTTCAACCCCAAATCCGACTTAAGCGTGCTGCCGACGGTGAACGTCAATCACGTGCTCTACCACCGCTACGAAACCTCCTGGAGCCAGCAGTTCCAGGCCGGTGCGGGCACTTACAGCCAGCGCGATCACGGCACCGGCGGTATCGCCCTGCTGGGCTACGGCCAGCGCTACAGCTGGAACGACGTGTTCGAGGTGGGCGGCCTGCTGAGCGTGATCAACCGGCCATTTGACGGTGACCGGGAAACCGATCTGCGCCTGCTCGTCGACCTTACTTACCGCTTCTAGAAGAGTTTGAAGATGCCTTTTATTTCGCGTTTCATCCTCCTGCTGGGAGTGCTGTTGATCAGCGCCTGTGCCCAGCAAGCTCCGACCTTCGTACCGCCGTCCGAACGTACAGTGTCGGCCAATGAAAAGCCGTGGCCGAAAAACCATGTATTGGGGATCGCTTACCACGATGTCGAAGACCGCGACCCCGATCAGGCGGTGGTGGCCGTGCGCACCGAGCGCATGATCGAGCAACTGGCATGGTTGCGGGAGAACAACTACCAACCGGTCACCGTTGACCAGATCATCGCCGCTCGCAATGGCGGCCCTGAATTGCCGCCACGGGCRATCCTGCTGAGTTTCGACGACGGTTATTCGAGTTTCTACACCCGCGTGTTGCCGGTGCTGCGTGCCTATAACTGGCACGCCTTGCTGGCGCCGGTCGGGGTGTGGATCGACACGCCGCCGAACCAGCCAGTCGACTTCGCCGGCACACCGCGCAAGCGTTCGGATTTCCTGACCTGGGAGCAGATCCGCGAGATTTCCCGGTCCGGCCTGGTGGAAATCGCCGCCCACACCGACGCCAGCCACAAAGGCGTGTTGGCCAACCCGCAAGGCAACCTGCAGCCGGCGGCCGCGACCCGGCGCTATGACGCCGCCACCGGTCGCTATGAAACCGAAGCCCAATTCCAGGCCCGGATGCGCGCCGACGTAGCGGCCATCTCGGAGAAGATCCGCAAGGTCACTGGTTACAAACCGCGAGTCTGGGTCTGGCCGTACGGCGTGGCGGATGGCACCTCGCTGCAAGTGATCAACGACCAGGGTTATAAGATGGCTCTGACACTGGACGACGGCCTCGATGCCCTCGACAACCTGATGAGCAGCCCGCGCTTTCTGGTGGCCTCGGACCCGGATGGCGAACACTTCGCCAACAGCGTCGTCGCGGTGCAGGCCGAATCGCCGATGCGCGTGGTGCATGTGGACCTGGACAACGTCTACGACCCGGACCCGGCCCAACAGGAAATCAACCTCGGCAAACTGATCCAGCGCATGGCCGACATGGGCGCCAACACGGTGTTCCTGCAAGCCTTCGCCGACCCTGCGGGCGATGGCCTGGTGCATTCGCTGTACTTCCCCAACCGCCACCTGCCGATGCGTGCCGATATCTTTGACCGTGTGGCCTGGCAGCTGCGCACCCGGGCTCACGTCAAAGTTTTCGCGTGGATGCCGGTGCTGAGTTTTGCCCTGGATTCGAAGCTGCCGCGAGTCACTCGCTGGGACCCGAAAACCGGCACTACGTCGATCGATCCGGACCAGTACAAGCGCTTGTCACCGTTCGATCCGAACGTGCGGCGCATCATCGGTGAAATCTACGAAGACGTGGCCCGCCTGACCTCGGTCGACGGCATCCTCTATCACGATGACGCGGTGCTGTCGGACTTCGAAGACGCCGGCCCCGAAGCCCTGAAAATCTATGCCGCCAACGGTCTGCCCGGTTCGATTGCCGCCCTGCGCGAGGATCCGGCCACCCTGCAACGCTGGACGCGGTTCAAGAGCCGCTACCTGATCGATTTCACCMATGAGCTGACCGCCAAGGTTCGCGCCATTCGCGGCCCGCAAGTGAAAACGGCGCGCAATATTTTCGCCGAGCCGATGCTCAACCCCGAGAGCGAAGCCTGGTTTGCGCAGAATCTCGACGACTTCCTGGGCGCCTACGACTGGACGGCACCGATGGCCATGCCACTGATGGAAAAACAGAGCCATCAGCAATCCGGCCCCTGGCTTGAAGCACTGGTGGCGACGGTCAAATCGCGCCCCGGCGCCCTCGACCGCACGGTGTTCGAATTGCAGGCCCGCGACTGGACGAAAAATAAACACGCCGACATCGACGGCGGGCAGCTGGCTGACTGGATGGGCCGCCTCAAGCGTCAGGGCGCCACCAGTTTCGGCTACTACCCAGACAACTTCCTCGAGAACCAGCCGGACCTGAAAGCCGTGCGGCCGGCGCTCTCCAACAAGTGGAATCCATAACATGCTGGACAGACTTCTGGCCCTATTGGTTCTGGCGATCGTCCTGGGGGTTCCCCTCGGGTTGATCTTTCTGGTCACCGGGCAATTCCTGATGGACTTCGTGTTCTTCTACCCACTGTTCATGTCGGGGCTGTGGATCGCCGGCGGCCTGTATTTCTGGCTGCACTGGGAGCGGCACTGGCCGTGGCAGGACGACACCTTGCCGCCACCATTGGCCGGCGAACCGCTGATCTCGATCCTGATCCCTTGCTACAACGAAGGCGACAACGCCGCCGATACCATCCACGCGGCGCTGGCCCAGCATTACCCGAACATCGAAGTGATCGCGATCAACGACGGCTCCAAGGACAACACCGCCGCGGTGCTCGACGCACTGGCGGCGCAGGATCCGCGTTTGCGGGTGCTGCACCTGGCGGAGAACCAGGGCAAGGCCGTTGCCCTGCGCATGGGCGCCATCGCGGCGCGCAGCGAGTACCTGGTGTGCATCGACGGTGACGCGCTGCTGGCGCCGAACACCGCGGCCTATCTGGTGGCGCCGATGCTCGACAACGCGCGACTGGGCGCCGTGACCGGCAACCCGCGAATCCGCACCCGTTCGACCCTGATCGGCCGGGTACAGGTCGGCGAGTTCTCCTCGATCATCGGCCTGATCAAGCGTACCCAGCGGGTGTTCGGGCGGATCTTTACCGTCTCTGGGGTGATCGTCGCCTTCCGTCGTACGGCCCTGAACCGGGTCGGCTACTGGAGCCCGGACATGATCACCGAAGACATCGACATCAGTTGGAAGCTGCAACTGGATCACTGGAGCATTTTCTACGAGCCCCGCGCGTTGTGCTGGATCCTCATGCCGGAAACCCTCGGCGGCCTGTGGAAGCAGCGCTTGCGCTGGGCCCAGGGCGGCGCCGAGGTGTTGTTCAAGAACATCCGGGGCATCTGGCAATACCGCCATCGTTACCTGTGGCCGCTGCTGTTCGAATACTGCCTGTCCACCGGTTGGGCCTTCACCTTCCTGTTGTCGGTGATTTTCTGGGGTGTCGGCAACTTCGTCGAAATGCCGCCCGCCATTGCCGTCCATCACCTGATGCCGCCGGCCTTTACCGGGCTGCTATTGGCGGTGGTTTGCCTGGTGCAATTCGCGGTCAGCATCATGATCGATCGCCGTTACGAAAAAGGGCTCGGCAGGACCATGTTCTGGGTGGTCTGGTACCCGCTGGTGTTCTGGTTCATCAGCCTGCTCACCACCCTGGTCAGCTTCCCCAAAGTGCTGTTTGGCCAACATCAGAAGCGCGCGCGGTGGGTCAGTCCGGACCGGGGCATCAAGCCGCTGGATGACGATGAAGAGGAGGTCATCAAATGAAAATCATCAGAACCCGGCAGCGGCCCTTTTTGGTCGTTCTCGATGTTTTCTTCACCGTGCTGGCCTGGATCGGGCTGCTGTATTTGCTGGCGCGGGGTCTGTGGCCGTTGATCGATACCCATGACGGGCCGCGCATCGATGGGTCGTTTTTCGACGCCCTCGGCACATTGCAGATCTACCTGTGGGTGGCGCTGTTCAACGCGGTGATCCTGATTGGCTGGGCGCGTTATCAACAGCGCAAAAGCAAGAGCTTCGCCCAGCGCCGTTTGCCGGCGCCGGTGGTGGACGATCAGGGGCTGAGCAAAAGCTTCAAGCTCACCGGCGACCGGCTGGAGAAACTGCGCGCACCGGGCTCGATGACCATTCACAACGATCAGGAAGGCGATGTCAGTCACGTCGTTACGCACTTTACCCCGGTCGACCCGTCTCAACTGCCGCCGCCTTTGGCGCCATTGGAACATCCACTCGTGATCCGCCTGCCGGCCGAAGATGATGACAACCGCGAGCCGATAAGCCATCTCTAGGTATATGTTCATCTGTGGCGAGGGAGCTTGCTCCCGCTGGAGGCCGAAGGTCTCCCGATGCCATTAACCGCGCTGTCGTTGATAGAGCGCGGTCACCGATTTTGCGTCTGCTTCGCAGACGAACGGGAGCAAGCTCCCTCGCCACTAAGTCGCCGTCAGCTCAGGTCCCGAACCAGGCGCCACGCCTCGTCCATCGACAGCGGTTGTTTCATCCGTTCGGCGAGCATCGCCATGGCCCGTTCCTGATCGCAGGCAACGGCTGCCGCTACCACGCCGTTTTTGGCGAACAGGCCAATAAACGGTGGATGCTCTGGGTCGCCTTTGAATTCAACCTCGTCCCAGGCCTCGGCGTGTCCGAGGTAGTCGTAGTTTTTGCCGAAGTGCCAGGTCCAGAAATACGGCACGTCGAGGTAGCGTTCGTCGCCGCCGAGCATATTCGCCGCTGCAATCCGCGCCTGTTGCTGGGCCAGGCGCCAGTGTTCGATCCGTTGGGGCTGGCCATTGAGCGGGAAGGTCGCGATATCGCCGACGGCCCAGAGCCCGTCGGTCACGCGCATGCCGCCGTCGACCTTCAATGACTGATCTTTTTCCTTCGGCAGATCGGTAAACGGGGTGGTCGCCGGGGTGACGCCAATGCCGACCAGCACCAGATCCGCCGGCAAGCGCTGGYCATTGTCCAGCAGCACCGCTTCGACTTTGCCTGTGCCTTCGATCTTCGCCGCTTCGCCATCGGTATGAAACACCACACCATTGGCCTCGTGCAGGGCACGAATCGCCTTGCCGACGGCCTCGCCGAATTGCGCCTCGAAAGGGATGGCATGGCGGGTCAGGACGGTGACATCCAAGCCGTACTGACGCAGGGATGAAGCGGATTCCAGACCAATGAAGCTGCCGCCGACAATCACTGCCCTTTGACCCGGTTTTGCGGTGGTCAGAATCTGCTGCGCCTGCGCCTTCGAGCGCAACACGAACACCTGCGGCAGATCGGCGCCTGGCAGCGACAGGGATTTTGGTATGCCGCCGGTGGCAATCACCGCGGCGTCATAGCTCAACGATTGACCATCGGCCAGGCGCAGGGTCCGGTTCGGTGCATCCAGGCCCATCACATCGCTGTTTATCCGTTCGATGCGCTGTTCCCGATAAAAGTCTTCATCGCGCAGCGGCRGAACTTCGTCCGGTGGCATTTCCCCGGCAATCACGAATTTGCTCAATGCCGTACGGTCGTATCCGGCTTCGGGCTCACGGTCGATCAGTAGCACCCGACCGCCGAAGCCTTTCTCCCGCAGCGCCGCCGCGCAGGCCGTCCCCGCTGCACCGGCGCCGATGATCGCAAAGGTCCGCTTATCATCCTCCGGCGGTGTGCTGGGGCCGGGCATCGGCTGGTCGTCGACCCAGACCTCATCGTCGCGCAACTCCAGCGGATAGCGCCGCAGACTGTCCAGGGACGGTGGCTCGCACAGCGCTCCGTCTTCGAGCCGATAAGCCGCCTTGTGCCACGGGCAGATCAGCCGGCCCTCACACAGCGCACCTTTGGCCAAGGGAGCCCCGGCGTGGGGGCATCTGCCCTGATAGGCGCGCAATTGATCGCCGACCCGCAGCAAGACGATTTTCATCTTGTCGATCCGGACTTCAAGGCCACGGTCGAGGGGCACATCGGCGAAACGGGCGACGCGGTGCAGTGCCATGATCGATCTCCAGGCAGGTATTTCACTTAGGAGTTTGGCGCTTATTCCGAGGTTCAGCCAATTCCCACTGCCACCGCACGAACGGTCCGGCTATAGTTTGCGTGCCGACGACGGCCCCACCCCGCACAAGGTGCTCCGGTATGACCCGATTGACCTCTTTGAACCCTTGGCTGGCGGCCGTTGCAGTCGCCCTTTGCGTGCAGTTACCGGCGCAGGCCCAGGAGCGTTTCACCCTCAGCATCCCCGGCGTTTCAGACAATCGGCTGTTCACGTCGGCGGAGGCCAGCGATGCCAGCGGTTGCGGTGGCAAGAATCAGTCTCCGGCCCTGAGCTGGAGCGCCGGCCCCCAGGGCACCCTCAGCTACGCCATCGTCATGCACGACCCGGACGGCCAGAAAGGCCTGGGCGTCGATCACTGGATTCGTTACGGCATCAAGGCCACGACGCGGCAGATCCCGGCCGGTGTCGGCACTAAATCCACCCTCGAAGGCGTGGGTGGCACCAACATCAAAGGCACCACCACCTACATCGGCCCGTGCCCGCCCATCGGTGACAGCACCCATCACTACATCATCCAGATCTACGCCCTGGACCTGGCGCCAGAAGCCTTGCCTGCCGGCCTGACCCGCGCGCAGTTGCTGGAACAGATCAAAGGCCATGTGCTGAAAAACAGCAGCGTGGTGCGGCGTTATCACCGCTGAAGATTTTTCACTTAGGCTTAACCCGAACCCGGCGGGCTGTCCGTCTCAGAGGATGAATGAGTCAATTTCCTCCTGAGGTCAGCCCCCATGTCCCTTCCTCTGCATGTCCTCCGCCCGGCCGCCCAGGGTTTCGCCGCCGGGTTGCTGCTGGCCGTTGCCGGTTGCGGCGGTTCATCCACACCACCCTCTGAGACGGGCAACCCGGCAGCGGTTGCGCCTCCGGCTCAAAATGCGCCGAAAACCGAAGCATTGGTGCGCGAAGCGGCCATGGCGGACACCGCGATGGCCAAGCGCAGCGCACGACCTGGCCCGTTGGTCGCTTTCGCGCCAGTGCCCGCGGGTGAAACTTATCCACAGGGCTACCGGGATGAACAGCGCGAGCAATATCAGGCGCTGGCGGATAACCCGATTCACAGCGTGGCCGAAGCGCCGGTCTCGACCTTCAGCGCCGATGTCGATACCGGCGCGTACGCCAATGTCCGGCGCTTGCTCAATCAGGGGCGTTTACCGCCGGAAGGGGCGGTGCGGCTGGAAGAGATGGTCAATTACTTCCCCTACGATTACGCCTTGCCCACCGACGGCTCGCCATTTGGCGTGACCACCGAACTGGCGCCGTCACCCTGGAACCTGCATACCCGATTGCTGCGTATCGGCATCAAGGCCTCCGATCGCGCGGTGGCAACGCTGGCCCCAGCGAACCTGGTATTTCTGGTGGACGTGTCCGGTTCCATGGACCGTCGCGAAGGCCTGCCTCTGGTCAAAAGCACCCTGAAATTGCTGGTCGATCAATTGCGCGAGCAGGACCGGGTTTCGCTGGTGGTCTACGCCGGAGAATCCCGTGTGGTGCTGGAGCCGACTTCCGGACGGGAAAAAGCGAAAATTCGTACCGCCATCGAGCAATTGACGGCGGGCGGTTCGACGGCCGGCGCGTCGGGTATCGAACTGGCTTACCAAATGGCGCAACAGGCGTTTATCCCCAAAGGCATCAACCGCATCCTGCTAGCCACCGAYGGTGACTTCAACGTCGGCATCAGCGACTTCGACAGCCTCAAGCAAATGGCTGTGGATAAACGCAAGACTGGCGTGTCCCTGACCACCCTGGGTTTTGGTGTGGATAACTACAATGAACACCTGATGGAACAACTGGCCGACGCCGGCGACGGTAACTACGCCTACATCGACAACCTGCGCGAGGCGCGCAAAGTGCTGGTGGATCAACTCGGCTCGACCCTCGCGGTGGTGGCGAAAAACGTGAAGCTGCAGGTGGAGTTCAACCCGGCTCAGGTCAGCGAATATCGGC
Source organism: Pseudomonas sp. 05N434 (assembly GCF_056396965.1). Taxonomy (NCBI): domain Bacteria; kingdom Pseudomonadati; phylum Pseudomonadota; class Gammaproteobacteria; order Pseudomonadales; family Pseudomonadaceae; genus Pseudomonas; species Pseudomonas sp. 05N434. The sequence continues at coordinate 841 of NZ_JBFTMK010000012.1, read as the reverse complement.
TGTTGGGCTATGAGAACCGTGCCCTGAAGCGTGAGGATTTCAGCAACGACAAAGTCGACGCCGGAGAAATCGGCGCAGGGCACACGGTGACGGCGCTGTACGAAATTGTGCCCAAGGGCGAGAAGGGCTGGCTGGAACCGTTGCGCTACGGCAATTCCGGGGCAGAAGTTTCCGCAAAAACCGGAGAATTGGCGATGCTGCGGGTGCGTTATCAGTTGCCGGAAGGTGGGAACAGTCGCTTGATCGAGCGGCCAATCATGAAGGGTGAGACCGGCAAATTCTCGGCCGCCAGCGATGACCTGCGCTTTGCCGCCGCCGTCGCTGCGTTTTCCCAGCAGCTCAAGGACGGGCGCTACACCGGTAATTTCAGCTTGAAAGACACCGAAACCCTGGCCCGTGGCGCACGGGGTGATGATCAGTTCGGCCTGCGCGGAGAGTTCGTGCAATTGGTGGAATTGGCGCAGAGCCTGCGAGCCTCCACCGCCTCTAATCAGCCGCCCAACGACAACCGGATAGAGTGAAAGCTGAGATGTCCGATCCTGCAATCAGCTCAACCGCCAGCAGCGATGAATCGCTGCTGGCGCGCTACCGCTCTGGCGACGGGCCGGCGTTCGAAGTTTTGTACTCCCGCCACCGCCAGGGCCTGTATCGATTCCTTCTCGGCCTCAGCGGCAAACCCGAACTGGCCGAAGAGGTGTACCAGGAAACCTGGCTGAGCCTGATCCGCAGCACCAGTCAGCCACAAGGCCGGGCGAACTTTCGTACCTGGCTCTACCAGATTGCCCGCAACCGACTGATCGATCACTGGCGCAAACATGGTGTCCACAACCCCTTGCACGAC
>NZ_JBFTMK010000011.1:0-23145 GCF_056396965.1 Pseudomonas sp. 05N434 | reverse complement strand
CGCTCATTTAGGCCATGTTTAGGCCACGTAACTCAGTGTCAGACATGGATTTTTTCAGATAGGGATATCAGAACGCTTCAAGCAAAAGCGAATGCAGGCAGACCCGGGCACAAAGATCCGGGGCCTCAATAAGGACAGCAATGAAACGAATTTTGATACTGATCGCCGTGCTTGCAGTTGCGGGCTGCGCGGCGACCTCGAAAACCCAGATCAAACACGGCAAGAAAGGGCTGCATATCAACTGTTCCGGGCTGTCGTCCTCCTGGGACCAGTGCTACACCAGCGCTGCCAACTCGTGCGCGCCCAAGGGTTACAAGGTGATTGCCAAGTCTGGGGATGCGGTCGAAGAGCCCGGAGATTATCCGTTTGGCCTTAACCCGGCCGGCTATACCAGCCGCAGCATGATCGTCATCTGCAAGTAATCCTCCAACCCTATTGGGCTTGCGTAGCCCGATAGGCGCCTCGCCCGGGATGCTGCTAACGTTCGTCAGTCACTGACCGTTCAGCAAAGGGCGACATCCATGACCACCGCTATCAATAGCAAGAAAATCGTATTGGTCGTCGGCGCAGGCGATGCCACCGGCGGCGCCATCGCCAAGCGTTTTGCCCGAGAAGGCTACGTCGCCTGCGTCACACGTCGCAGCGCAGACAAACTTCAGCCACTGGTAGATGCCATCACGATCAGCGGCGGCGAGGCTCATGGTTTTGCCTGCGATGCGCGCAAAGAAGAGGACGTGATTGCGCTCGTCGAGCAGATCGAAACCGCGATCGGCCCCATCGAAGCGTTCGTCTTCAATATCGGCGCCAATGTGCCCTGCAGTATTCTCGAAGAAACCGCTCGCAAGTATTTCAAGATCTGGGAAATGGCCTGTTTCTCAGGGTTTCTCRACGCTCGCGAAGTGGCCAAGCGCATGGTCACCCGCCAACGGGGCACGATCCTGTTCACCGGGGCCACCGCCGGTTTGCGCGGTGCCGCAGGTTTTGCTGCCTTCGCCGGCGCCAAGCACGGGATTCGCGCCCTGGCCCAAAGCATGGCCCGCGAACTGGGGCCGATGAACATCCACGTCGCCCATGTGGTGGTCGATGGTGCCATCGACACCGACTTTATTCGCGACAGTTTTCCGGAAAAATACGCGACCAAGGATCAGGACGGCATCCTCAATCCCGAGCATATCGCCGAAAACTATTGGTACTTACACAGCCAGCCACGGGACGCCTGGACGTTCGAGCTGGATCTGCGCCCCTGGAGCGAACGCTGGTAAGCCTTCCCCTACGACAAAAAGAAGAGCACATCGACATGAGTAAAACCGTGGAGTTCTTTTTCGACCTCGGCAGCCCCGCCACCTACCTGGCCTACACCCAACTGCCGAAAATCTGCGCGCAGACCGATAGTCAGCTGATCTACAAACCGATGCTGCTGGGCGGCGTCTTCAAAGCCACCGGCAACGCCTCCCCGGTGACTATTCCGGCCAAGGGTCGCTACATGTTTCAGGACCTGGACCGCTATGCCAAGCGTTACGGTGTACCACTGAAGTTCAACCCGCACTTCCCCATCAATACCCTGATGTTGATGCGCGCGGTCACGGGTATGCAATTACGTCATCCCGAACGCTTTCAGGCGTTTATCGATTGCCTGTTTCATGCCCTGTGGGTGGAAGGGCGCAGCCTCGATGATCCCGCGACCGTTGCCGCCGTGCTGACGCAAAACGGTTTCGATCCGAATGAAGTGCTGGCACTGACCGCCGATGAGAACGTCAAAGCCGCCCTCAAGAAAAACACCGAGGAAGCAGTACAACGCGGTGTATTCGGCGCACCGAGCATGTTTGTCGGGAATCAACTGTTCTTCGGCCAGGATCGGCTGGACTTCGTCCTTGAAGCCCTGCGGGCACAATAGCCAGGCTTGAGTTCAGGCGCTGTTTCCAGCAACTGAACTCAAGCCGATCAAATAGCCGCGGTCCGGGTGTTCAACCACTCAAGGGCCGCGCCATCGAGCAACGGGCTCAGGCGCTCGCGCACTTCGGCATGGTAGCCGTTGAACCACTGCTTTTCGTCTTCGGTCAGCAACGACGGTTCCAGGCAACGGGTGTCGATCGGGCACAGGGTCAGGGTTTCGAACTTCAGGAATTCACCGAACTCGCTCTTGCCCGCCTCGCGGTTCAACACCAGGTTCTCGATCCGCACGCCCCAGCGGCCCGGACGGTAGGTGCCCGGTTCGATGGAAGTGATCATCCCTGGCTGCATTGCAGTTTGCGGCGCGGCTGCCGCCTGATAGGCGATCACTTGCGGGCCTTCGTGAACGTTGAGGAAGTAGCCGACGCCGTGACCGGTGCCATGACCGTAGTCGACACTTTCGGCCCAGATCGGTGCGCGGGCAATGGCGTCCAGCAACGGCGACAGAATGCCCCGCGGGAACTGCGCGCGGGAGAGTGCAATCACGCCTTTGAGTACGCGGGTGCAATCGCGCTTCTGCTCGTCAGTCGGCGTCCCCACCGGCACCATCCGCGTAATGTCGGTAGTGCCGCCCAAGTATTGGCCGCCGGAGTCGATCAGCAACAGGCCGTCACCCTCGATGACCGCGTGCTCTTCTTCGGTGGCGTGGTAATGCGGCATCGCACCGTTGGCATTAAACGCAGCAATGGTGTTGAAGCTCAGTGACACATAATCCGGACGCCGGGTGCGGGCCGCGGTCAGGTGTTCGTCGATGGTCAGTTCGGTGATGCGCTCACGCCCCCATGCCGCCTCCAGCCAGGCGAAGAATTCGCACAGCGCCGCGCCATCCTGCTCCATGGCCCGACGGATGTGCTGGGCATCGGCCAGGCTTTTTTGTGACTTGGCCAGGGTGGTCGGGTTCAGGCCTTCGACCAGTTTCACATCACTGTTCAAGTTATCCAGCAGACCCGCCGTGACCCGCGCCGGATCGACTTGCAGGCTCGCGCCGCTTGGTATGGCGCGCAAGGCGGCGGCCACTTCGCTGTAATCGCGCAGGGTCACGCCGTCCTGTTCAAGGATGGCACGCAGCTCGGCACTGACTTTGCTCAGGGTGACGAACAAGGTGGCCTGTTGCTGACTAATGAGCGCGAAAGACACAAACACCGGGTTGAACGACACATCGCCGCCGCGCAAGTTGAACAGCCAGGCGATGTCATCGAGGGTGGCAATGAAATGCCAGTCGGCACCGCGCTCTTTCAACACGTCACGCAGCTGGGCGAGTTTTTCGCCACGGCTGACGGTCGCCTGAGGCGGTAAGTGTTGATAAATCGGCTCGTTCGGCAAGCTCGGGCGATCACTCCAGACTTCGCTCAGCAAATCGATGTCAGTGCGCAGACGTGCGCCGCGTTCTTGGAGTTTGCTGCTCAGGGTACGCGCCGACGCCACGGCCATCACCGCGCCATCGACTGCGACGACACCGCCTTCAGGCGTTTGCTCGGCCAGCCAATCAAGCGGGCCGGGTTGACCCGGTTGCAGCTTGACCAGCTCGATACCGCTGCCCTTGAGTTCCTTGCTCGCTTGTTCCCAATAGCGGCTGTCGGCCCAGACGCCGGCGAAATCCGGCGTGACGATCAGCGTGCCGACCGAGCCATGGAAACCCGACAGCCACTGCCGCCCCTGCCAATAGCCCGGCAGGTATTCCGACAGGTGCGGGTCGGCCGACGGCACCAACAGAGCATGAATGCCCTCCCGGCTCATCAGCTCGCGGGTTTGCGCCAGGCGCCGGGGTACCAATCCATTGATCGAAGGCTGCGTACTCATCGTGTCTCCTGCTAACCACTTCATCATTATTGTTTGGTGCCGATCAGAGTCGGCGCTTAAGGACCTGTCGCCCAGAATGCCGGTGCACTGGCGGCGGCCGTTTTGATCAGGTGCGCAGCCTGGTCGATATCTTGCTCGGTGGTGAAACGCCCCAGGCTCAGGCGAATGGTGCGACTGGCCGAGCGCGCGTCATGCCCCAGCGCCAGCAGCACATGAGATGGTGCATTACTGGCGGAGTTGCAGGCCGACGTCGCGGAAAACGCGATCGAGGTGCTCAACGCCGCGGAATTGAACTCACCTTCGTTGAAGGTCAGGCTCAGGGTATGGGGAATGCGTTGGGTCGGACTGCCATTGACGCGAATACCGGAAATGCTCAGCAGCTGATCGAGCAAGCGTTCACGCAGGCGCACGATGGTGGCTTTTTCTTCATCGAACAATGCGGCCGCCAGTGCGAAAGCGGCGCCCATGGCTGCGATCTGGTGCGTCGCCAGAGTACCGGAACGCAACCCGCCCTCATGGCCGCCACCGTGGATCTGCGCCTGCAGGCGCTGTTGCGCACGGGGCCCGACGTACAGCGCGCCGATGCCTTTGGGGCCGTAGACCTTATGCGCCGAGAACGACATCAAATCCACTGGCCACCGGGCCAGGTCGATCGCCACTTTGCCCGCGCCCTGAGCCGCGTCAACGTGGAACAACGAATCGCGATCACGCACCACCTGGCCGATGGCCGGGATGTCGTTGACGGTGCCCAGTTCGTTATTGACCAGCATCAGCGACACCAGAAAGGTGTCTTCGCGCATCGCCTCGCTGACTGCTTGCGGAGTTATCAGGCCTTCGGCATCGGGCACCAGATACGTCACGGCAACGCCGGCATCCTGCAATTGTTTGGCAGTATCGAGAATTGCCTTGTGTTCAATCTGGCTGGTGATGATATGTCCGCCGGACACACCGCGGGCCTGGGTAACGCCCTTGAGTGCCAGGTTGTTGGATTCGGTGGCTCCGGAGGTCCAGACGATCTGCTCGGCCTGGGCGCCCACCAGTTCGGCGACCTGGCGCCGTGCGTGCTCGACCGATTGCCGGGCCTGTTGACCGAAGGTATGGGAGCTGGACGCTGGATTGCCGAAGTTACCCGTGAAGCCCAGACACTCAACCATCACCTTGATGACCCGCTCATCCACCGGCGTGGTGGCGGCGTAGTCGAAATACAACGGACGTTTATTCATAGAAGACTCGCAGAGCGTGTTCCGGGATCAGGAAGCTCGTCACTGGAAATATCAAAGCGCCGCCTTATGAGCGGCGCCGAATTTGCAGAACGATAGCAATACCTGATCGGAGGCCGTTAAAGAAGAACAACTTCATTTAAAAGTGCGTAGGAACGCTCCTGAAGTCGAGCTTAACAGGCATCGGGCAACCGGTTGAAGCAATGCGTCAGCTAAAACTTTCAAGCAACAACGGATACATGGAAGCCACCAGCAACAAGGCCATGCCCCAGTTGAACAGGCGTAGCCAGCGGCGATCGCGCAGCACATTGCGCAACAGCGTGCCACAACCAGCCCACACACCGACGCTCGGCAGGTTGATCAGAGCGAAGACCGCGGCAATCACAATCACATTGGTGAAATAGCCCTGCATCGGCGTGTAGGTGCTGATGGCACCGATGGCCATGATCCAGGCCTTGGGGTTGACCCATTGAAACGCCGCCGCGCCCAAATAACTGATCGGCTTGCCCTCGCCCTGCTCACCCTCGGTGACCGGCCCGGAATGCGCAATCTTCCAGGCCAGGTACAGCAAATACGCCGCGCCGACATAACGCAGCACGGTGTAAAGCAGTGGATAGGTTTGAAACACGGTGCCCAGGCCGAAACCAACGGCCACCACCAACACGAAGAAGCCGCAGGTAATGCCCAGCATGTGAGGGATGGTGCGGCTAAAGCCGAAATTCACGCCCGAGGCCAGCAACATGGTGTTGTTCGGGCCGGGGGTGATCGAGGTGACAAGGGCGAACAGGGCAAAGCCCAGCAGCAGGTCGAGCGAGAGCATGGGGGGGGGCAGTCCATCAGAGTCAGTCAGGTGTTGACCCTATCGCACGCCTTGAGGGAAGCCCATGGACAGTTGCGTGAAAGTTCGAGCAGTACAGTTGTCGCTCAGCTTTGGCGACCGTGCAGCTGTACTGTGCGCTCGGCGTTCATCTCGCCTTGCTTGTCAAAACTGATCGATTTGGTCGGCTGACCGAGCAATTCGGCTTTCTTCGCGTGGTACTCCTCGAAGGACAAGCCCCGACGGTTCAAGGCTTCCAGCGCCAGTTCCCGGGTTTCTTCAGCGGTGTAGGGGCGTAGTTCCGGTGAAACATGACTGGCACATCCGGCGAGGACGGAAACGGCGAGCAACAGAAAAGTGGTGAGTAGAGTTTTCATTTCGAAAGTCCGGATAGCTGGGTTCGGGGCAATGAACACAGGCTACCGACGCGCCCCGACGGGCAGAAATCAATGCTCTCGATAGTGGGTATCGGGAATTGGTGAACTGGCAGTGAACAAGCGTCGCGCCACAGAGAACCTGTCGATCCAGGTTCTTACCGCTGATGCACCAAAATTGCAGTGCAGTGCGTTGTCGTGACTGCGGCTACTCGTCGGGCACTCGGTTGTGGCGAAGGGGTTGACCTATAGTTATCCGACCGGAAAACGGCGAAGGAACACCTTAACTCCACAACAATAAAGGGAGAACCGTCATGAGCGTCAAACCTATTCCAGAGGGTTATCACAGCATCACCCCTTATCTGGGCATCCAGAAAGCTGCCGAAGCCATCGACTTCTACAAGAAAGCCTTTGGCGCCACCGAAGTCATGCGTCTGGCCATGCCCGACGGCGGCATCGGGCACGCCGAACTGCGTATCGGCGATAGCCCGATCATGCTGGGCACACCCTGTGACCAGGGGCCCTTGAGCAACCCGGACAAATCGCCGTCCGTGGGCCTGCATTTGTATGTGAACGATGTGGACAAGTCCTATAAACAGGCCATCGATGCCGGTGCCACGGTGGTGTCCGAGGTCAAGGATCAGTTTTATGGCGACCGCACGGGGACCTTGAAGGATCCCTATGGGCATGTGTGGTTTCTGGCCACGCGCAAGGAGGATCTGACGCAGGAACAGATCGAACAGCGGGCGAAGGAGATGTTCAAGCAGGGTTGATAGCTTCGGTATGTGATCAGCCCCCATCGCGAGCAGGCTCGCGATGGGGGCATCACATTCAACATCAATATTGGCTGTTCCCACGCAGCGCAGAAACACGAAACATTTACTTTCATATCCCCTTTCGGGATTTCCGATGCTCATACGTCTTATTTAGATGCAGCCGGTCGCGTAGGCAAAAGCCACGACCGGGCCTTTCATGGACCTCAACGCTGGGAAGCCCGCAGCAGAGGTCCTCTCATCGAAACAAGACCTTTAATCATGTCGAAGAAATCCCGCTCAAAACTCTGGTTTCTGGTCCATAGCTGGCTGGCCCTGCCCATCTGGTTCTTTGTATTGATCGTCTGTGTGACCGGCACATTGGCGGTGGTCAGTCAGGAAATCGTCTGGCTGGCCAACCCGCAAATGCGCGCCAGCCCGCCTTCGGACGACGCGCCGCTGCTCAGCTATGACCAGATCATCGCCGCCATCAAAAAGGCCGAGCCCCAAACGCTGGTCGAAAGTATCAACCGTCCCGACGAGTCGCATTTCGCCCTGGATGTGAAGGTCAGCTACCCGGACGGACGCTCGGTGACGGTCTATGTGAACCCCTACAGYGGGGCGATTCAGGGCACCGCTCCACCCTTCAACTTCCAGGCCTTCACTCGCGCGCTGCATGGGTGGTGGCTGGTGCCATTCACCAACGGCTACAGCTGGGGCTGGTATCTGGTGTCGTTCCTCGGCTTGCCGATGCTGGCTTCACTGGTGACGGGGCTCGTGGTCTACAAACGGTTCTGGAAAGGCTTCTTGCGACCGACCCTGCGCATTCGTCATGGCGCGCGGATTTTCTGGGGCGACTTTCACCGGCTCAGCGGCATCTGGTCGATCTGGTTCATTGCGGTGATTTCCGTCACCAGCACCTGGTTCATGATTGAAGCGATCCTGTCCGATAACCACATTTCGATTTCCACCGCGCCGGTCGCCCCCGTCGTCCCGCGTGAGAGCGTGCCGCTCACCGTCGATGGCGCACCGGCGCCGATGATCAGCCTGGAAAGCGCGATCCGCGAGGCCAAGGAACGCATTCCTGGCCTGGAAGACAGCTCTGTCAGCCTCCCCGCCAATGCCTATAGCCATCTTTTGGTGAGCGGGCGCAGTTGGTACCCGTTGATCTACCAGAGCGCCGAGGTCAACCCTTACACCGGTGACATTTCCACCACGCGCCTGCTGTCGGATCGTTCGGGTCTGGAGCTGGTGACCGAATCCATGCGTCCGCTGCACACCGGCGATTTCGGCGGTATCTGGATCAAGCTGATCTGGTTCTTCTTCGGTCTGATCCTGAGCATGATGGTCCTCAGCGGCCTGTTGATCTGGACCAAACGCACCGCCCTGGCCACGGCCAATGCGCTCAAGCGCAGCAACAAGCGTCCACGGGCTGCGCTGACCGGCCAGCCGGCCCCGGCCATGAGCCGCGAAGCCACGGAGGGCAGCCGATGAGCCAGGTCGCAGCAGAAAAACCACGCTCGCCGCTAAGCCGCTTCTGGCACACATGGCGTTTCCACATCAACGTGCTGYTGTTGCTGGTGCCGCTGGGGTTCATGCCCAAATACTTCGCCGACGCAGCGCTGTTTCGCGGAGACACCGGCCTGGGTGAGCGTGAAGTCGGTGAAATTCAGGTCGGCCCCTGGAGCCTGCGCCTGGCTGAATTGCGCAACGCAGCCCCGGTATCCGATGGCCCGGCCGGCTACTTGAAGTCCTTCAATGCTGCGCTCTGCGACAGTTGTCGCGATCAGGTCAAGGCGACTTACCTGCGCATTGGCAAACCGCGCAGCCTGCGCGCCGCCGGGGTGATTTTCTTTGGCACGCCCTACCACATGGGCGCCGCGCTACCGGTACCCGAAAAGACCAAAAACGACGCTGAACTGTGGATCACCATGGAAGGCTGGGACGGCGCCATGCATCAAGCCTCCATCCCCCTGAGCCAGGCGTCGCCGGCCACCGTCGCATGGCTGAACAGACAAGGAGGCAAACCATGACCAGCGTTTTTCGCCCCGTTTTACTGGTGCTCTGCACCGTCTTCAGCGCCAGCGCCCTGGCCCACAACCCGATGTGCGAGTGCAAGGCCATCGACGCCGAACAGATCCGTTGCACCGGTGGTTTCTCCGACGGCAGCGGCGCGCCGGGCGTGACCCTGGATGTGATCGGCTACGATGAAACCATTCTGGTGCCAGGCAAGCTCGGCACCGATTCGACCCTGACGTTCAAGAAGCCCGGCGCTGAATTCTACGTGCTGTTCGACGCCGGTCCCGGCCACGTGGTCGAGATCGACCAAGCCGACATCGAGGCGCCCTGAGCATGAGCACGCCAACCACCCAAGTGGTGCGCCCGGCCGGAGCCGGCCATGAAACCCTCTATGTGTTGCTGTTGTGCCTGATGATTCTGGCGGTGGCCGGCTCGGTAGTCGCCTGGCGCGGCGAGTCCCGGGAAGTGAGCAGCGTCGGCACCCATCAACTGGATGCCCGCCGCGACCTGAGCGCATCCGAGCAAGGTATTTACGCAGACCTGCGGGTCACGCTGGATGAAATCCACCTGTTGCGCGAGGAACAACAAGCGCTGCCCACACCCGCCACCCTCGCCGAGGAAGGTTTCGCGCCGTTTGCCCAAGACGCCAGTTCTGTCAGTCGAGGCGGTCATGCCTGGCAATTGCTGGACGCCAAGGCGTACTTCGGCCAGAGCCAGGCACCCACCGTGGCCGGCTCATTCCTGATGCGTTTGACTGCTGACGACGATGCGCCAGACATCTGGCTCAACCGCTCCAAAGCCCTCGCGCCCCCGGCTGATCTGACTGACGCCGCGCTGGAAAGCGCTGGCTGGCAGCAGATCGTCGCGCAATTCGATGCCGGGGTCACCCGCCAGCATCGGCACTGAACCCTCGCCCTCACCCGAGAGAAGACCGCTTTCCCATGCCTAGTTCATCTCAACGTCGTTTTTTGCGCCTGCTACTGGTCGGCCTGCTTGCCTGTTTGCTGACGCCTCTGGCCAGTGCCGACGAAGCCAAGCGCCTGCGCATCGGCATCACCCTGCACCCTTATTACAGCTACGTGGCCAATATCGTCGGCGACAAGGCCGAAGTGGTGCCGTTGATTCCGGCCGGTTTCAACCCGCACGCCTATGAGCCCCGCGCCGAGGACATCAAACGCATCAGCGGGCTCGACGTGATCGTACTCAACGGCGTGGGCCATGACGACTTCGCCGACCGCATGATCGCCGCCAGCGAAACCCCGAATATCAAAGTGATCGAAGCCAACGAAAACGTGCCGCTGTTGGCCGCCACCGGTGTCGCCGCTCGCGGTGCCGGTAAAGTGGTGAACCCGCACACGTTCTTGTCGATCAGCGCTTCGATTGCCCAGGTCAACAACATTGCCCGCGAGTTGGGCAAGCTCGACCCGGCCAACGCTAAAACCTACACCCAGAATGCCCGCGCCTACGGTAAGCGCCTGCGGCAGATGCGCGCCGATGCCCTGGCCAAACTGACCCAGGCGCCGAACGCCGAGCTGCGCGTGGCCACGGTCCATGCCGCCTACGACTATCTGCTGCGCGAGTTCGGCCTGGAAGTCACCGCCGTGGTCGAGCCGGCCCACGGCATCGAACCCAGCCCCAGCCAACTGAAAAAGACCATCGATCAACTGCGGGAGCTGGACGTGAAAGTGATCTTCTCGGAGATGGATTTCCCGTCCACTTACGTCGAAACCATCCAGCGCGAATCGGGGGTGAAGCTGTATCCGCTGTCGCACATTTCCTATGGCGAATACACCGCCGACAAGTACGAAAAGGAAATGACCGGCAACCTCAACACCGTGGTTCGGGCGATTCAGGAGTCCGGCGCATGACCGCTCAAGAAACCCTGACCGTACAAAGCGCCGGCCCGACCCTCGACTTCGCCGAAGTCAGCCTGACCCTCGGTCGCACGACGATCCTCGACAACGTGACCTTTCAGGTCCGGCCCGGCAGCGTGCATGCCCTGGTCGGCCCCAACGGTGGCGGCAAGAGTTCGCTGATCAAGACCCTGCTCGGGCAGATGCCGCATCAGGGCCGTTTGAGCCTGCAATGGCCCGGCGAACCCGGGACGATCGGCTACGTGCCGCAAGCGCTGGAGTTTGATCGCGGTTTGCCAATGACTGTCGACGACTTCATGGCGGCCATGTGTCAGCGGCTCCCGGCGTTCCTCGGTTTGAGCAAGCATTACGCGACGGCCATCGGCGAGGCGCTGGAACGGGTCGGCATGCAGGACAAACGCAAACGGCGCATGGGCGCGCTGTCCGGCGGCGAACGCCAGCGGGTTTTGTTGGCCCAAGGGCTGATTCCGGCGCCACAGTTGCTGGTGCTCGATGAACCGATGTCGGCGCTCGATGAGGCCGGTATCCAAGTGTTCGAACGGCTGCTGGGCGATTGGCGCCAGAGCGGCATCACCGTGCTGTGGATCGAACATGATCTGGAAGCGGTCGGGCGTCTGGCGGACCGGGTCACCGGGCTCAATCGTCGGGTGTTGTTCGATGCCACGCCGAAACAGGCGCTGACCCCGGAGCGACTGCTGACTCTGTTCTCGACCCATCCCCGGAGCGCTGCCTGATGAGCTACGAAGCCTTTCGTTTGATGGTCCAGGGTTGGGCCTCGTCGGGTTACCTGCCGGAAGCGCTGGCCTATGGATTTGTGGTCAACGCCCTGCTCGCTGGATTGCTGATCGGCCCGGTGCTGGGCGGTTTGGGCACGCTGGTGGTGGTCAAGCGCTTCGCATTTTTCTCCGAAGCGGTGGGTCACGCGGCGTTGACTGGCGTGGCCATCGGCATTCTGCTCGGTGAACCTTACACCGGGCCTTATGGCAGCCTGTTCGGTTACTGCCTGCTGTTCGGGATTTTGCTGAACTACCTGCGCAACCGCACGGGTCTGGCGCCGGATACATTGATCGGCGTGTTTCTGTCGGTGTCGTTGGCGCTGGGCGCGAGCCTGCTGTTGATTCTGGCGGGCAAGATCAATGTGCACATTCTGGAAAACGTGCTGTTCGGCTCGGTACTGACGGTCAACGGCAACGACCTGCTGGTGTTGGCCATCGTCGGCTCGCTGGTCATGGCACTGGCCCTGCCGCTGTACAACCGCATCATGCTTGCCAGTTTCAACCCGCAACTGGCGGCGGTACGTGGCGTGGCGGTGAAAACCCTGGACTACCTGTTCGTGATCCTGGTGACGCTGATCACGGTGGCTGCGGTGAAAGTCATCGGCGCGATTCTGGTCGGCGCCCTACTGGTGATTCCAGCGGCGGCCGCGCGCTTGCTCAGCCAGTCGTTGAAGGGTTTTTTCTGGTGTTCGGTGCTGATTGCCACGGTGAGCACCTTGTGCGGAATTCTCGCGCCGATTGTCTTTGACCTGCCCATCCCGTCCGGTGCCGCGATCATTCTGGTGGCCGGTATCGCCTTCGCCCTGGCCGCGATCGCTCGCGGCATCCTCCCCAGCCTGAAAGGGAACCTCGGATAAATGTGCTTTTCTCTGCGTCAACTGACCCTGGCATTGACCTTCACATTGCCCCTGTGCGGTCTGGCCAATACTTGCGCTGCGGCGGACAGCGCCAAACCGCTGCACGTGCTGGCGTCCTTGCCGATCACCTATGGTCTGGGCGAAGTGTTGCTCAAAGGCACCGAAATCAAACTGGAACGGGCCGCTCCAGAGAATCTGCCCGGCAGCCGACAGACCGCCTATTTCACCGGTCGTGGCGCTCCGGCGCTGGCCAAGCTGGCGACCGACGCCGATGCCGTGATTGGTCTGCGTTCCCTGTGGGCGGATGATCCGCTGTACCCGATATCCCGGCGCAGCAATATTCGTATCGTCGAAGTCGACGCCGCCCGCCCGGTGGACGGCGCCCTTCCCGGCATCGCCGTGCAGCCCGGCAGCAAGGTCGACGGGTTGAACAGCCAGCCGTGGCTTTCCAGCAACAACATGGGGCGCATGGCAGACGTGATGGCGGCGGACCTGGTGCGCCTGGCGCCGGCGGCCAAACCGACCATCGAGGCCAATCTCGCAGCGCTCAAGCAGCGCCTGCTCAAGCTCAGTGCCGACAGTGAAGCGCGGCTGGCCAGTGCCGATAACCTGAGCGTGATGAGCCTGAGCGATCATTTCGGCTACCTGATCGGCGGCCTCAACCTGGAGCTGATCGGCCTCGATGCACGGCCAGATGCCGAGTGGACGCCTGAAGCGCTCAAGCAGTTGAGTGCGACGCTCAAGGACCATGACGTGGCGGTGGTGTTGCATCATCGACAGCCGTCGGAGGCGGTGAAAGCGGCGATCTCGCAGGCAGGCAGTCGGTTGGTGGTGTTGAGTGTCGATGCGGCGGATCCGGTGGCCGAGCTGGAAGGGAATGTGGATCAAGTGATCAAGGGGTTGAGCGGGGCATAACGTCAGTTAAACCCGCGATGGCAGCCGCGCAGACAACAGAGATTTCAAACGTGAAAAACCCGCTGACCGTCACCGGTTCAGCGGGTTTCTTTTTGCGCGGCGACTCAGTGAGCCACGGCCGCCTGCTCTTCCATTTTCTGGCGCAGGCTCAGTGGACGCATGTCAGTCCAGACCTCTTCGATGTAGGCCTGGCATTCCTTTTTCAGGCCGCTCTTGCCCACGGTGCGCCAGCCTTGTGGCACGGCTTTGTAGTCGGGCCAGATCGAGTATTGCTCTTCGTGGTTGACCACGACCTGAAAGAGGATGTCCTCGCGGTCGAATACTGACGTCATGCTGTCTCTCCATCGCTATAGGGTGGGCTGCACACCGCGCGCAGCCGTTATGTAGAAGGAACGTTAAAGGCGCTGAAAAATTTAGAGGCTGGCGACGGCTGCGGCCATGGCCCTGCCGAAAATGTCGGCTACCCGATCGATTTCGGCAGCGGTGATCACCAACGGCGGCAGGAAACGCACGACACCGCCATGACGCCCGCCCAGCTCGAGGATTAACCCACGCTTGAGACATTCGCGCTGCACCAACGACGCCAGACGACCGAATACCGGTGGATGGCCTTGAGCGTCCGGCGCACCAGCCGGGTCGACCAATTCGACACCCAGCATCAAGCCACGTCCGCGAATGTCGCCCAGCTGCGGGAAGTCCCGCTGCAGGATGTGCAGGTGTTCGCTCAAGCGCTCGCCCATGGTGGCGGCGTGTTCGCAAACCTTGTGTTCGGTCAGGTAGCGCATCACCGCAGAGCCTGCGGCCATGGCCATCTGATTACCGCGGAAGGTTCCGGCATGGGCGCCCGGCAGCCAGGTGTCGAGCCAATCGCGATAGACCACCACCGCCAGTGGCAGGCTGCCGCCGATGGCCTTGGACATCACCACCACGTCCGGAATGATTCCGGCGTGCTCGAAGGCGAACATCTTGCCGGTGCGGGCAAAGCCGCTCTGAATCTCATCGACGATCAGCGCCACGCCGACCTGCTCGGTGATGCGCCGCAAACCGCGCAGCCAGTCGAGATCGGCCGGAATCACCCCGCCCTCGCCCTGCACCACTTCGACGATCACCGCAGCCGGCAGTTGCACGCCAGCCTCTGGATCGTTCAGCAGGTTCTCCAGGTAATTCAGGTTGACCTGCACTCCCTGCACACCACCGAGACCGAACGGGCAACGGTAATCGTAGGGATACGGCATGAACTGCACGCCATTGCCGAGCAAGGCACCCAACGGCTTTTTCGGTCCCAGACTGCCCATCAGGCTCAGCGCGCCCTGACTCATGCCGTGGTAACCGCCCTGGAACGACAAGACGGTGCTGCGCTCGGTGGCGGTACGCACCAGCTTCAGCGCGGCTTCCACGGCATCGGTGCCGGTGGGGCCACAGAACTGAATCTTCGCTTCAGCGGCCAATGCCGGCGGCAGCAGGCCGAACAGGTCCTGGACAAACCGGTCCTTGACCGGCGTGGTCAGGTCGAGGGTGTGCAGCGGCAGTTCATCGCTCAGCACTTGCTGGATCGCTTCGATCACCACCGGATGGTTGTGCCCCAGGGCCAGGGTCCCGGCACCGGCCAGGCAATCGATGAAACAACGGCCTTCGACGTCTTCGACATAAATGCCCTTGGCACGCTTGAGTGCCAGGGGTATGCGTCGCGGGTAGCTGCGGGCGTTCGATTCCTGTTGGCTCTGACGGGCCAGCAGCGGCGATTCGTTGAACTGATAAAGCGTCTCGGCAGGCGTCGGGGCAATCCGGGCCGGCTGATCTTCGATAAGGCTGGTAGCGACTGACATCTCTCGACCCCTGTTGATAGTGACCAAAACTGCACACCGGGCAGGTGCGCATTCCGTTCACGGGGCGCACTTGCAGGTTTTCCTGTTCTGGAAACGCATCAAGGGCTCGAGGATTTAGACCCTCGATCAGCTTTCTATGAAGGTGGTGGCAGCGCCTTGTGCATGGGAATGGCGTGGAGCCCCGCCACCGTGAAAGCTTCAGCGCAAGCCCGGTAACCCAGGCGGTGGTAAAACGCTTCGCCAGTGCGCGTGCTGTTGAGACGTACCTGGGGCAAACCCTGAGCAATCAACCACGTCTCCAGATCATGCACCAGCGCTTGTCCGGCGCCCCGTCGAAACCATTCCGGTTGCACGTAACAAAACGCAACCTTGCCACTGATCGCCGCCATGGCGACGCCGACCGGTTTGTCTTGCAACAGGGCGATGTTCAGGTACAACCGCGGGTCGTTCAGCCAGGGCTGCACGTGTTCGATGGTTTTGTTGTGGGTCCAGGTGGCGACGGTTCGCGGGTCGTTACGGTGGTCAAGCGCGCAGCCGACGCGAATGGAGCGCTCGACGATCCGGCTGATGATGCCGGCGTCGGCAGACGTTGCCTTGCAGATGTGTATCGATGCAGTCATGGCGCTGTTACCTCAATCCATTGAGTCAAAGCTGCCGGGGACGATAACGCCGTGGGGGCCGGGAGGCCAACGGAGAGACGTTACATTTGGTGTGCGACGGCATAGACACCCTGTGGGAGCGGTGTCTGTTAGACAGGTTGCAACGGCATCGTCAATTCAACCCGCAAGCCATCCGGCCGGCTGTCGAAATGCAGGGTACAGCCACAGCGCTGGACGATGGCCTGGACAATCGCCAGGCCGAGGCCGCAACCGGTGCTTTGGCCATTGCGCCAGAAGCGTTGGGTCAGGTGTTGCAAGTCGTCTTCGGCAATTCCCGGACCGTGGTCGCGCACCAGAAAGTACACGCGATTGCCATTGGTTTCCAGGCTCAGCTCCACCGCCCTATCGCCCGGCGTGTGGCGCAGGGCGTTGTCGAGCAAGTTGCGTAATGCAGCAATCGACAGCACTGCGGGCATTTGCAGCGGCGCATCGGAGAATCTGGCCGGCACCTGAAACTTGATCCGCTGACGATCGCCGCTGGCCGCATCCTGTATCGCCAGTTTCGCCACCTGCTCAGCGCTGCACTGCACGCCATCATCGAACGACAAGCTGCCCTCGACGCGCGCCAGCAGCAGCAATTGTTCAAGGGTACGGTGCAGGCGGTCGGCGCCCTCTTCAGCCCGGGCCAGGGACTGATCCCGCGCGGCACCGTCGGTCATGCGCGCCACTTGCAGGTGGGTTTTGATCGCAGTCAGCGGGCTACGCAATTCGTGCGCCGCATCACCGGTCAGGCGTCGTTCACGCTCGATGGTCTTGCCGATGCGCTGGAACAACTGATTCTGGGTTTCCAGCAGCGGTTGCAATTCGCTGGGCAACGGCTGGATCTGCAATGGTTCCAGAGAATCGGCGCTACGCCGCATCAACGCATCGCGCATACGATTGAGCGGTGCCAGCCCCTGACCGATGCCGAGCCACAACAGGCACAGGCAGCCAAGCAGCGCCACGCCGACGGGCACCGAAGCCGCCAGCAGAATGGACATGTTCAGCGCTTCACGCTCGATCTGCCGGTCGGCGGTGGTGATGCGCACATCGCCCCGCGCCAGGGTGAAACTGCGCCATGGCGCGCCGTCGATAATCTGATCGTGGAAGCCCATTTTCTCGGCTTCCAGCGCTTGCTCGGGGTTGCTGTGGCTGCGGGCCAGAATCTCGCCGCGCAACGAGCTGACCTGACAGGCCATGCCGCCGGGGATATTCAGTTGTTCAGCGCTGAAATGGGTGCCCTCGCCCTTGCTCGGCAATGCCGGCAGTTGCTCCAGTAACCCGGCGACCATCCGCGCCGAGGCAACCAGCCGCTGGTCGAGGGAAAACATCATCTGGTTGCGCAGATCGCTGAGCATCCAGGCGGCGGCCAGGGCCCAGATCAGCGCAAATGCGGCGCCGAGGGTCAGGCTCAGGCGCAAACGCAGGCTCATCACTTCGATTCTTCTCCGCCATCGGCCGGCCCCAGGCGATAGCCCAGGCCACGCACCGTCTCGACAATGCCATTGCCGAGTTTACGCCGCAGGTGATGGATATGGACGTTAAGGGCGTTGCTTTCCAGCTCATCGTTGAAACCGTAGACGCTGTCTTTCAGTTGCTCGGTTGAGAGTACGCGACCACGGTTGTGCAGCAAGGCTTGCAACAGCGATTGCTCGCGACGGGAAAGGTCCACCGGCTGACCGCCCAGCATGGTTTCGCGGCTGCTCGGATCGTAGGTCAAACGACCGTGCTCGATCAGGTTGACGCTGYGCCCCGCCACTCGTCGCAGCAAGGTGTGCAGGCGCGCTGCCAGTTCGCGCAGGTCAAAAGGCTTGAGCAAATAATCGTCGGCCCCGGCCTGCAAACCGTCGACGCGATCGGTGACCGAATCCCGCGCCGTGAGAATCAACACCGGAATCTCCAGGCCACTGTGACGCAACTGCTGCAACAGCTTCAGGCCATCCTCATCGGGAAGGCCAAGGTCGAGCACCATGACATCGAACTCAGCCACCTTGAGCATCGCCCGGGCAGCCGACGCGGTGGCGACGTGCTCGACGGTCAGGCCTTGCGCGGTCAGGCCGGCAACAATACCGCTGGCGATCAGCTCATCGTCTTCGCAAACCAGTACATGCATGGGAGCCCCCAGGACAAATAAAGCGAGTGAAGCAGCTGAGGATTAAGCCGCAATTATGGCAAGGCCCGCCGCTGACGAGAAGCAGCGCTTCCCACGCAGGCGTCGCGACCGCTAAGCGACGAAGTTGAAAGTGAAGTTCGCTGTTAATGCATGGCCGAACGCCTGCGCACATGTCGTTTCAAACCGAAACATATTCCATCCTGAAAACAGGACCACAGCGTAAAACATCACGCTACCCTAGCACGGCTCCACTCCAGGCCAATCATTACCTGGAAGAAAGTCATTTAAGACCCGAACCATACTTAATTATCTGAAAGGAATCAGATCATGCCGACACTTAAAAACATCGTGACCGTCGATTGGCGTTCCGGAAAAGACAAGATCTACTTCATCTTCAAAGACACCGATACTTATTCCCGCTTTGATATTCCCGATAACAAGGTCTCTGATGGATACCCCTGGCCGATTAAAGGAAACTGGGGGACGTTGGAAAACCACATGAAAAACCTACGGTTTGGATTTACGACCACGGGCATAACGCTTGATCGTCCCATGGACTCTTCTGACCTCGATATCCTTTGGCTTTTCTATTACGAGCGCACTACGCCGATGGTCTGTGCCTACAATCAGGATACCGATGCGGTAATGCAGACCCGCAAGGTTGAAGACACTAAATGGAAGCTGCTGTTGCCTCACTTTGATCGAATCGTTGCAGGGACATGGTGGCAAGTAAGTCGCCCCTCACTCTTTCGATTCATCATGAA
Source organism: Pseudomonas sp. 05N434 (assembly GCF_056396965.1). NCBI lineage: Bacteria > Pseudomonadati > Pseudomonadota > Gammaproteobacteria > Pseudomonadales > Pseudomonadaceae > Pseudomonas > Pseudomonas sp. 05N434. Next base: position 4,450 of record NZ_JBFTMK010000011.1, on the reverse strand, counting down.
TGACGGGAACTCCCTCTATCTGGATTTGGACGAGGATCCCAACCGGGACCGCGGCTATATCGGTGGCAAACTTGACGACGACCTCCCTCCCCCTGTTGTGACCCCGGTCCAGTCACTGAGGACAGAGCCCATTACAGAGGCTACCTGGCCCGGTCTTGCTCCCTACAAAGACCGGATCATTACAGCGGTGCAAAACGATCGGACTTTCGCCGACAGTTATTACTATATCTTTCTGACTGACAATCAGTTTCTGACTTACAACATTCAGGAAAATCGCCTGGTTTCCGGTCCGCATACGGTCGACAGCCAATCCTGGCCAGGCCTGTTGCGCAACTGAAGTTTCAAGCCGTAGTGGCTGCCTTCTGACGGGGCAAGCGGGCGGTACCGGCGGCGGTTAATCATCGGTTAATCGCCGCCACCCATTGTGCAGTCAACTTGCACAGGGATAAGGCTTACCCATGCGTCGACTGTTTCTATTTTTTGTTCTCTTGATCTCGGGTGCGGCCCAGGCAGGGATAAATCCGTTCGACACCAAACCTGAATTCTTGCCAGTGGAAAAGGCCTTTGCCTTTACCTCCGAACGCCTCGAATCAGGTGAAACACAGCTCTATTGGCAGATTACCGACGGTTATTACCTTTATCAGAAACGCCTGAATTTCGAAGGTTTGTCTGCGCAACAGCACCCGGTATTACCTGACGGCGAAKCACACAGCGATGAGTTCTTCGGCGAACAAGAGGTTTATCGCCAAGGCCTGGAGCTGAAGATTCCGGCGGGAGCCACCGGTCAGATCAAGGTGGGTTTCCAGGGGTGTGCCGATGCCGGTTTGTGTTATCCGCCGCAAACCCAGATCGTGGACCTGGGCGGCAAGGCTACTGCATCTGCGGCCAGCGAAGCGCCGGACCAAGCCTTGGCCAGCGGCCTGCAACAACGTGCGCTGGGCTGGAGCTTGTTGGTGTTCTTTGGTCTGGGCCTGTTGCTGGCCTTCACCCCTTGCTCGTTGCCGATGCTGCCGATTCTGGCGGGGTTGATCGTTGGCAGTGGTGCCACGCCCAAACGCGGTTTTGCCCTCGCCGGCAGTTATGTGATCAGCATGGCGCTGGTGTATGCGGCGATGGGTGTTCTGGCGGCGTCGCTTGGCGCGAACCTTCAAGCGCTGTTGCAGAATCCATGGCTGTTGGGCAGCTTTGCGGCGGTGTTCGTGCTGCTGGCCTTGCCGATGTTCGGTTTTTTTGAACTGCAATTGCCGGTGGCCGTGCGGGATCGGCTGGAACATGTTTCACGCAGCCAGCGCGGTGGCAACCTGATGGGCGCCGGTGTGCTGGGGGCCTTGTCCGGTCTGTTGGTGGGACCGTGCATGACTGCCCCATTGGCCGGCGCCCTGCTCTATATCGCCCAGAGCGGCAATGCGCTGCACGGCGGGTTGATTCTGTTCGCCCTGGGCATCGGCATCGGTGTGCCGCTGTTGCTGCTGGTCACCGTCGGCAATCGCTTCCTGCCTAAACCTGGCGCCTGGATGAACCTGCTCAAGGGTGTGTTCGGTTTCCTGTTTCTCGCCACGGCTTTGCTGATGCTGCGTCCGGTGCTGGATGAATCGCTGTGGCTCGGTTTGTGCGGTGGTTTGCTGCTGATCGCCGCCTACAGCGCCTGGAAGCAGTCCCAGGGGTTTGGCCGCGTTGCCCACCTGTTCGGCGCCAGTTCGCTGCTCTTGGGTTTATGGGGCAGCCTGCTGGTAGTCGGTGCGGCGGGCGGCAGTGACGATCCGTATCAGCCGTTGCAGGTGTACAGCGCCGGTCGTACCGGCACTGTCTCGCCGAGCGCTCACGATGCATTCACGACGATCAAGGAGCCCGCGTCCCTGCAACGTGAGCTCGACGCCGCCAAGGCCCAGGGCCAATGGGTGCTGCTGGACTATTACGCCGACTGGTGTGTGTCGTGCAAAGTCATGGAAAAACAGGTCTTCGGCAAACCTCAGGTACTGGATGCGCTGAGCGATGTGCGCTTGCTACGGCTGGACGTCACCGCCGACAATGCCGCCAGCCGCGAACTGCTCGGCCGTTATAAAGTGCCGGGGCCGCCGAGCCTGTTGTGGATCGGCACCGACGGCGAAGAGCGTCGCAGCCAGCGCATCACCGGCGAGGTCGATGCCGGCACTTTCCTGCAACGCTGGACCACCACCCGAGACGCTCGTTAATGCTGACCTTTACCCTCGGCACCTTTGCCATCGCGCTTAACCATTTGCTGCTGATCAGTGCCCTGGCGCTGGCGACGTTTGTCGGCTGGCGGGTGGCCAAGCGTGGCGGCGAGAACCCGGAATCGGTGCTGTTCAGCCTGTTCCTGCTGGGCATGCTGGCGGCCCGGGTCGGCTTCGTGATTGCCTACTGGGCACAGTATCGCAACGATCCGTGGCAGATCATCGACCTGCGCGACGGTGGTTTTCTCGCCTGGCCGGGGGTGGTCGTGCTCTTGCTGGCGGCGTTGTACCGCGGCTGGCGTCAACCGGGCCTGCGTCGGCCATTGGGCTTTGGCGTGGCCAGCGGCCTGGTGTTCTGGCTGCTGGCGAGTTTCTCCCTGAGTATTTACGAACAAGGCACGCGCCTGCCGCAGATCACCCTGCGCAATGCCGCCGGCCAGACCATCCAACTCAGCGACTACCAGGGTGGCCCGTTGGTCATCAACCTCTGGGCCACCTGGTGCCCGCCGTGCCGCCGGGAAATGCCGGTGCTGGAGAACGCCCAGCAACAGCGCCCGGACCTGACCTTCCTGTTCGTCAACCAGAGCGAAAGCATGCAGAGCGTCGCCACTTTCCTCGAAACCCAGGGCCTGAGCCTGACCAACGTGCTGTTCGATGGCAGCGGTCGATTGAGCCATGCCGTGGGTTCCATGGCATTGCCGACTACGCTGTTCTATAGCCCCAACGGGTATCTGTTGGGCAGTCACCTGGGTGAGTTGTCGGAAGCCAGCCTGGCCCGCGCCCTGGAACACTTCGACACCCCGAACCCGGCCACCTCGGCCACGCCTTCAAGGAAATTGCCATGCTCCGCCTCCGCCACCTGCTGACACTGACCCTGGGTGCTGCCCTGCTGCACCTGCCGTCGGTACAGGCCGAAGAACTGCCTGAAGCGATCAAGAAGATCGAAGCCAAGGGCGCCAAAATCGTCGGTACCTTCGACGCGCCCGACGGCCTGCGCGGTTACGCGGCGCAGTACCAGAACCGCGGTATGACGCTGTACCTGACCCCGGACGGCAAACATGTGCTGCTCGGCAATCTGTACGACGCCGACGGCAATGACCTGAGCAGCGCACCGTTGCAGAAACTGGTCTACGCGCCGATGGCCAAGGAAGTCTGGGGCAAGATGGAAGCAAGCAGCTGGATCGGTGACGGCAATAAGGACGCACCACGGGTCGTCTACCTGTTCAGCGACCCGAACTGCCCGTACTGCAACATGTTCTGGGAACAGGCACGGCCGTGGGTCCAGGCCGGCAAGGTGCAGCTGCGGCACATCATGGTCGGTATCATTCGCGAAGACAGCCCCGGCAAATCCGCCGCGCTGCTGGCCGCCAAGGACCCGCAGAAAGCCCTGGAAGAACACGAGAAATCCGGCAAGGGCAGCTCGCTCAAGGCCTTGAAGGACGTACCACCGGCGGTTCAGGCGAAACTGGCGGCGAACATGAAGTTGATGGAAGACCTGGAACTGGCCGCCACCCCGGCGATTTTCTACATGGATGAAAAGGGCCAGTTGCAACAACAGCAAGGCGCGCCGTCGCCGGACAAGTTGCTGAAGATTCTCGGGCCCAAATAAAGATCAAAAAATCGCAGCCTTCGCCCTACGCGCCTGTGGGCAATACCGAAGGCTGCGATCTTTTTAATCAAGCGCTACACGGATTTCTGTCGGCCAGAAACTTGAGCAGCACCTCAGTGACAAACTCGGGGTTCTCCAGACTGGAGATATGCCCCGCCTCCGGCACCAGCACATACGGGCAACCGATCAACTCAGCCATTTCTCTGGTTTCCGACGGCGGCCGCGGTTTGTCCTGATCGCCACACATCAACAGTGTGGTTTCAGGGTTCATCTGAGCCAGGCGCGGCAACAAATCATCACGACTAAACGTGATCCGTCCCATCGGCACGATGCTTTCACGCAGCCGGTTGACTGGCAATGCAGCCAGCCTGGCGCGGAAATCCTGATACAAAGCCGATTGCGGATCGATGCCCGGACGGAAGAAGATCGGCACAATAATGTCGAGCAGTTGCGGCGAGATCTCACCGCTGTCTTCGATCTGTTTGAACAGCGAGAAGTAATACTGACGAGTCGGTTCCGGTTCGACACCAACGTAAGTATCCATCAGCACCAGCCCGTTGAGCCGCTGCGGCGCCGACAGTGCCAGGCGAACGCCCCACATGCCACCGACCGAAAGACCGACCAGCGTGACGCGATCGATGTCCAGATG